>CALFTN010000027.1 GCA_937916395.1 uncultured Clostridia bacterium
TTTTCTAAATATTCATCAATAATTACTTCAAGAAGATTGTTAACACTTCTTTTTTGCTTTTTAGCTTCTTCTTTCAATTCTGAAATTTTTTCTTCAGGTAATCTTAAATTGACTTGAATTTTATCGGTCATGGTATCACCTCGATATCATTTTATACCACTTTTGTACAAAATACAAGATACCACAGTGGTACATATTGTGCAGATAATAGAAAAATATCCAAATGGTTGAAAAAGTGAAAATGAAGTGGTACAATGGTGGTATCATTTTAATGGAGTTGATTTTATGGGTAAAATAATATCAAAATTATGGTGTGGTGCTTTTGAAACAGCAGGGCATTCAGGTGTAAACAATAAAGAAATCAAAGAACTGATTGAGTTGCTTGAAAAGCAATATACTAAGTTAACAACTAATGTTGATGAAAAACAGAAAATCGAGATTGAAAAATTTGATTTAACACACAGTGAATATGCTTCACTTTTATGTGAACAAGCTTTTTGCGATGGTTTTTGTTTAGCCACAAAAATTTTAACCGAAGCATTAGGCGGGGCTGAATATTTAGAGTGAAAATAAAACTACATTCTTTCATTTAATATAAATGAGTGAATGTATTTGTTTTTATAAAACGCCTCTCTTCGAAGAGAGGGGGACCGCGCGTAAGCGTGGTGGAGAGTTCTTCGACACGAGTTAATTGTAAAGATGTAGTCAAAGGCGAATAAATAAATTAACTCCCACAACCGTAGGGGAAGAGCTCTGCTCTCCCGCAAGAGTGCACCAACTAATATAAAGTGTGATAAATGAAAATAAAAATTAAATGAACCCAAACGCCTCTCTTCGAAGAGAGGCGTTTTATATTAACTAACTCATTCTACTAACAAAACTATTGATAAATTGGAAAATATATGCTAAACTGAAATTACATATAACTAGAACAGGGGAGATTAAAAGTGAGAAGAAGTTTAAGTTTATTTTTATCATTCGTAATTTCACTCGGCGTGTGTTTGTCAGCGCCTTTTGTAATTGAATCCAAGGCGGTAAGCGCTGTTGATGTATTAAAATTTGAATTAAATGATGATGGTGCGTCATATTCTGTAAGTGCTAAAGAGTATGCTGGCGTATCTGGTGATTTGATTATTCCGTCAGAGTATAATGGTTTACCTGTAACGAGCATAGCTGACGATGCTTTTTTAGATTGCTTCGCTCTCTCAAGTGTAATAATCCCAGACAGTGTAACGAGTATAGGTGATAATGCTTTTGATTCTTGTATCGTTCTCACAAGTGTAACAATCCCAGATAGTGTAACAACTATCGGCGAATATGCTTTTTGGTATTGTGTGACACTCACAAGTATATCTGTTCCAGGCAGTGTAACTAATATAGGCGAAAGTGCTTTGGGTTGTTGTTCCGACCTCGCAAACGTAACACTCGGGAATGGTATAACAAGTTTAAGCATTCTTATGTTTGCTGATTGTCGCTCACTTACAAGTATAACTATTCCAGATAGTGTAACCAGCATCGGCGGTGGTGCCTTTTCTGGATGTACAAAACTTACCCACATAACAATTCCAGATAATGTAACAATTATAGATGAAGATACTTTTAATTATTGCAGAAACCTTATAAGCATAACAATTCCAGATAGTGTAACCAACATACATGAAACTGCTTTTGAAGATTGCTCTAAAGAACTTGTATTTATCGTTGATAACAACGACTATGTTATAGAATATTCAGAAAAAAATAACTTCGATTATATTTTGAATTCCATCAACCAATCCAAATTTGAATTTTTATTTAATGAAGATAGAAAATCATGTTCAGTTGTCGATTACAATTCAACAACTGAAACTAAAGTTGTGATTCCAACTACATATAAAGGTTTACCCGTAACAAATATAGCTTTTAACACATTTGCTAATAGCGGTTTAATATCAACCATAATAATTCCAGAAAGTGTAACAACTATAGAAGAAGGGGCATTCAGATATTCTTCTGCACTTACAAGTATAGTAATACCTGATAGTGTTATAAGTATCGGTTCCTCGGCTTTTGAGGGATGCACATCACTTGTAAGTATAACAATTGGCAAAAACGTAACAAATTTAGGTGAAAAAGCTTTTTATGATACAGCATTTTATAATGAGGATAATAACTGGGAAAATGACGTTTTATATATAGATAATTATTTAATAAAAGTTAAAGATACGTCAATAGATAGTTATGTTATAGAAGACGATACTAAATGTATTGCTGCTTGGGCTTTTGGAAATTGTAGAGAACTTAAGAATATAACAATTCCTGATAGTGTTACAAGTATTGGTTACTCTGCTTTCAGATATTGTGAGTCGCTTAATAATATAGATTTTCCTGATAGTATAACACACATAGGTGATAACGCATTTAATAATTGTCAAGCACTTACAAGTATAACTATCCCTGAAAGTGTAACAAATTTAGGTGGTGGGGCTTTCTATTATTGTACTTCACTTAAAGATGTAACACTACCTAATACTATTACAAGAATAGAACCAGCAACTTTTGAGAGTTGTTGGGCAATTGAAAATATAACAATTCCAGATAGCGTAACAAGTATTGGTCGTAACGCTTTTGATGCATGTCATTCTCTTAAGGCTATCACAATCCCTAAGAATGTATTAACCATAGAAGATGGTGCTTTTTGGAGTTCTGCTCTTGAAAATATAACAATAGAAAACGGCGTTGCAAGTATAGGTGATAGAGCTTTTTCTGGTTGTCCAATTACAAGTATAACAATTCCTGATAGTGTTGTAAGTATTGGAAATGAAGCTTTTTTATCTTGTGCCTCGCTTACTGATATAAAAATTCCAGATACCGTAATAAATATTGGTGTGGATGCTTTTACTTATAGTGCTTACTATGAGGATGAAAGTAATTGGGAATACCAAATGTTATACATAGGTAATCATTTAATTAAAGTTAAAAGTGGTTATGTAGGTAATTACTCAATAAAAGATGGCGTTAAAACTATTGCAGGTAGTGCATTTGATGACTGTGCTGGGCTTAAAACTGTTATGATGCCTGACAGCTTAGTTGCTATAGGCACTAATGCATTTAATGGATGTACTGCACTTAAAAGTGTAACAATTCCCGATAGCGTAAAGTATATAGAAGCTGGTGCTTTCAATGGTTGTGAATCTGCAACAACCATAAAATTAGGCGAAAATGTTACCACTATAGGTGACCACGCTTTTTGTGGTTGTTCTGCATTTAAAGAATTAACTATTCCTGAGAGTGTAACAAGTATAGGTTATCGAGCCTTTTTTGAATGTAATTCACTTGAAAAAGTTAATACAACTGATTTAACTGCTTGGTGCAAAATAAATTTTGAAAACGAAGAAGCAAATCCGCTAATTAATTCAGGTAAATTATATTTGAATGGTGTGTTACTGACTGAACTTGTGATACCAGATGAAATAACTGACATTTTGCAATATGCATTTTTCAATTGCAAATCAATTAAAAGTGTAAAAATTCCAAGCAATGTAATAAGTATAGGGGTTAGTGCATTTGAGGAGTGTAAGTCTCTTGAAAGTGTAAATATAACTGATATAACTGCTTGGTGTGAAATTGATTTTAATGATGCTAAAGCGAATCCGTTACTTTATGCAAAAAACTTGTACCTGAATGAAAAATTAGTAACCGAACTTGTAATTCCTAAAGAGTTGAAAGAAGTTAAACAGTATTCTTTTATCAACTGTAGTTCACTTATAAGTCTAATAATCCCTGATAGCGTAAGTGCAATTAATAATAGTTCATTCTACACTTGCAACTCACTTTCAACTGTAAAATTTGGTAATGGTTTAAAGAGTATTGGAGAAAGAGCCTTTGAATATTGCAGTTCGTTAAAATATATATTCTATAAAGGCTCTGCTTCTGATTGGAGTAAGATTGATATAAGTGGAAACAATTTAGAACTTGATTCTAAACTGTTTCACTATAATACAACTGAACACAGCCACTCTCTTGTAAAAAAACCACCATTATCAGAAAGTATAGAAGGTTCAATAGAAGATATTTGTCCAATTTGTGGATATGTAAATAGTAGTGAAAAAATTGTTCGTGTCAACGACCACATAACCGCAATCGACACTAAAAATGCAGTTGTTGATACAACGGATAACACCTTGCTTCTTGATATGTCAGCGTGTAAAGATATAAACGAAGCAATAATCGAGATGGATGGTTACACATTAACCACAACACCAAATTCAGAATATGGTTATTATGGTA
>CALFTN010000028.1 GCA_937916395.1 uncultured Clostridia bacterium
ATTCCTATTTCCTAATTCCTATTTCCTAATTCCTATTTCCTAATTCCTATTTCCTTTAATATATCAAATCTCCCACTAATTGTAAACAAATAATAAATTCCAATAAACTATTTGCAATATAATATGTATTGTGTTATAATACTTAGCGATTATTTTTAAATTTCTATAGAAAGGTCTAATGAAAATGTCTTTTTTCAAAAAACTTTTTGGGGATTACTCAACAAAAGAAATCAAGAGAATTTCTGGTCTTAAAGATAAGGTTCTCGGTTTAGAAGAAGAATACTCTAAGCTTACTGATAGCGAGCTTCAGGCAAAAACACCTGAATTTAAAGAGAGACTTAATAATGGTGAAACACTTGATGATATTTTACCAGAAGCTTTTGCCGCTTGTAGAGAGGCTGCATGGCGTGTGCTTAATATGAAGCACTACCCTGTTCAGATTTTAGGTGGTATTATTCTTCACCAAGGTAGAATTGCCGAAATGAAAACTGGTGAAGGTAAAACTTTAGTTGCTACTTTACCTGCATATTTAAATGCACTTTCTGGTGAGGGTGTTCACATTGTTACTGTAAACGATTATCTTGCAAAGCGTGACTCTGAGTGGATGGGTAAATTATATCGCTTTATGGGTCTTACTGTTGGTCTTATTATTCACGAAAAAGACAACACTGAAAGACAAGAGGCATATAATGCAGACATTACTTTCGGTACAAATAACGAAATGGGCTTTGACTACCTTCGTGATAATATGGTTATGTATAAGGACCAACGAGTTCAGCGTGGCCACGCTTTTGCTATTGTCGACGAGGTTGACTCAATTCTTATTGATGAAGCAAGAACTCCACTTATTATTTCAGGTATTGGCGATGCTTCAACAGACCTTTACAAGGTTGCAAACGACTTTGTTAAAAGACTTAAAATGGTTAAGGTTAAAGAGCTTGATGCAAAAACTAATGCTGAAGAAATTACAGAAGAAGAAAACGGCGATTATTTAGTTGACGAAAAAGCAAAAACTGCTACACTCACAAAGCAAGGTATCCAGAAAGCAGAAAAAGCCTTTGGACTTGAAAATCTTATGGATGCTGACAACCTCACAATTCAGCACCACATCAATCAGGCTTTAAAAGCTCACGGCACAATGCACCGTGACGTTGACTATGTTGTTAAAGATGGTCAGGTTCTTATTGTTGACGAATTCACTGGTAGAATTATGCTCGGCAGACGTTACAGCGAAGGTCTTCACCAGGCTATTGAAGCAAAAGAAAACGTTAAGGTTGAGCACGAAAGCAAGACTCTTGCTACTATTACATTCCAGAACTATTTCCGTCTTTACAAAAAGCTTTCTGGTATGACTGGTACTGCTATGACTGAAAGTGATGAATTCAAAGAAATCTATTCACTTGACGTTGTAGAAATCCCAACAAACAAACCACTTGCTCGTCAGGATAATGACGACGTTCTTTATAAAACAGAAGAAGCAAAGTTCAACGCTATTATAGATGTTATTGTAGAAGCACACGAAAAGGGTCAACCTGTTCTCGTTGGTACAGTTAACATCGAAAAGAGTGAAAAGCTCTCTCGACTTCTTAAAAAACGTGGTATTAAGCACGAAGTTCTCAACGCTAAATTCCACGAAAAAGAAGCTGAAATTGTAGCTCAGGCTGGTAAATTTGGTGCAGTTACTATTGCTACTAATATGGCTGGTCGTGGTACCGACATTATCTTAGGTGGTAACCCTGAGTTTATGGCAAAACTTGAAATGCGTAAAAAAGGTTACCCAGATGAGCTTATTGCTGAAGCAACAGGCTTTGCAGAAACAACTAATGAAGAAATTTTAGAAGCACGTAAAACATTCCGTGAATTAGAAGCAAAATTCAAAGAAGAAACAAAAGAAGAAGCCGAAAAGGTAAGAAAAGCTGGTGGTCTTTATATCATTGGTACAGAACGCCACGAATCAAGACGTATTGATAACCAGCTCCGTGGTCGTGCTGGTCGTCAGGGTGACCCTGGTGAAAGCCGTTTCTTCCTTTCTGCTGAAGATGATTTATTAAGACTTTTCGCTGGCGACAGATTCTATAACACTCTTGATGCATTCAAATCAATTGGTGATATGCCTGTTGAAGCAAGACTTTTCACAAGCACAATAGAAAATGCTCAAAAGAAGGTTGAAAGCAACAACTTTGCAGTTCGTCGTAACGTTCTTAAATATGACGATGTTATGAATAAGCAGAGAGAAGTTATTTATGGTCAGAGAAATAAGGTTCTTGACGGTGCTGATATAAGTGCTACAATTCAGAAAATGATAGTTGATACAATTTCTGAATCCGCAGACTTCTACTGCCCTGCTTCAAATAGTGTAAACGACTGGAACTTTAAAGGTCTTGCTACAAAATACAACTGGCTCATTACAGAGGATGACATTAAAGACCTCACAAAAACAGAAGATGTTGCTGAAGTTCTTCTCGACAAAGCACAAAAGCTCTATGACGAAAGAAAAGCAGAGTTTGGTGAAGATTTAATCAAAGAAATCGAAAGAAGTGCTCTTCTTCGTAATGTTGATATGCGTTGGATGGACCATATTGATGCTATGGACCAGTTAAAGCGTGGTATTTCTCTTCGTGCTTATGCTCAGAAAGACCCTGTTATTGCATTCAGAGAAGAAAGCTTTGATATGTTTGACGAAATGACAAACGAAATCAGAGAAGGCACTGTTGACTTTGTTCTTAAAGTAAGAATAAGAAAAGAAGAACCTGTAGAAAGAAAGCAAACAGTTAAAATTACTGCTACATCTGCTGACGACCAGACTGTTAAAAAGCAACCTGTTAAAAAAGCTCAAAAAATTGGCAGAAATGACCCTTGCCCATGCGGCAGCGGTAAGAAGTATAAAAAATGCTGTGGTATGAACGAAAACTGATAGATTTTTGTTCATAGTGGCTAGTATCTAGTATGGCTAGTTGGATAGTGTTATAAAAACGAACCCTCGGATAGTTGAATTCACTCATCTATCCGAGGTTATTTTATTAAGTATTGCATTTTTCTAAAATGTATGTTACAATCAAGAAAAATTTGGAGGTAAGGTTTTATGTTTTCAATCATCATTCGACGCAGACGAAGATAGCTTGTATCGTTTTAGGTACAGGCTTATTCGCTTATGTGCCTGAAAGAATGATGAAAAGAGATATTAAACTTTTTATTATACTGTTGACGGCTCATAAGCTTTCAACAGTATTTTTATTTTTAGGAGGAACCTTAAATGAATTATAATATATATTCAATAAATGAAGCAATTTATAGTCTTATAGAATTACCTGACAATGCAACCATATTAGATATTGGTTGTAGAAATGCAGGTTACTTAAAAGACATCATTCAAAAATTCCCAGATAAAGTTGAGAAAGCTATCGGCATTGATATAACAGACAAACACTTCGACGAAGTTACCTACAAATCACCAGTTGAGCTTTTTGTTATGAACTGTGCAGATGGTATAGCTTTTGAAGACAATAAATTCGACTTAATTATAGCTAAAGACGTGCTGGAATGTATCACAGATAAATTGAAGTTTATTAAAGAGATACACAGAATTTTAAAGCCTGATGGAGTTATAATTTGTGCAAATGCAGATTTTGACAGCATCACCTTTAATGGTAAAGATAAAGAATTAATCAGAAATGTAATACACTCTTATGCTATTACTAAACAGCCTTGGATGGATGACCTTGACAGCTGGATGGGCAGAAGGACTTATAGTATTTTTAACAATACAAATTTATTCAAAAGTAGCGTTTCGATTCACAATGTAATTGAAACAGAATACAAAGAAGATAAAATGGGTTACAATTACAGTCAGTATGTAAAATGGCTTGTGGATACTAAGACAAGAAAGCTCAGTAAGAAAGAATACAAAAAATTCATTAATAATCTGATAGAGGCAGATAAAAATGGAGAATACATTTTCACAAAGCCATACTACATATATAAAGGTGTAAAAAAGTAGTAACAAAAAACCTCACAAAGCTCACACTTTGTAAGGTTTTTGTTATTATACACGCTCAACTGCAATCTTAACATTCTCGCCATTAATATCCCATTCTTTTGCGTTAGCTGCTTCGCCAACTGCAATAGAATCTGCAAGAACGATTGTTGAAATTGCATCTTTGTTTTTAAGTGCGATTTCTGATATTTTTTCGTTACCAGAAAGTGTAACGTTAATATGGTCAGTAACGTTAAAGTCAGAATCTTTTCTCATTGTCTGAATTTTGCTTATAAGCTCTTTTACAAAGCCTTCTTCAATAAGCTCTTCTGTAAGTTCAGTATCAAGTGCAACAGTAACACCTTTATCAGAAACTGTAAACACGCCTTCTTTCTGAACTGTATCAATAAGAACATCTTCAACAGCTAATTCTACTGTACCACTCGCAAGTTCAAGAACTAACTTACCGTCAGCATCAAGTCTCTTTTTAGCATCGCTTGGAAGTTCTGCTAAAGCGTTTCTGATTTCGCCTAATTGCTTACCATACTTTGGACCTAATGTCTTCAACTGTGGCTTAAAGGTATATGAAACAAAAGATTCAGCATCAGCATCAAAGTCAACATTTTTAACGTTGAGCTCTTCACGGATAATATCAATAAAGTAGCCTTCAACCTTTTTGTCACAATTTACATACATTGTGTTAAGTGGTTGTCTGTTCTTTAAGTTAGAGCCGTTTCTTGCTGCACGACCAAGGACAACAATATCAACTACTTCATCCATATTCTTTTCGAGTTCTTTGTCAATAAGGTCCTCTCTTACTACAGGGAAGTCGCAAAGGTGAACACTTTCAGGAGCACTCTTATCTACATTACAAACAAGGTTTCTGTAAATTGCTTCTGCCATAAATGGAACCATAGGAGCAGCAGTTTTTGCAGTAACTGTAAGTGCTGTGTAAAGTGTCATATAAGCAGCAGTTTTATCATCAGTTTCGCCCTGAACCCAATATCTTTCTCTGCCACGACGAACATACCAGTTGCTCATTTCATCTGTGAATTCCTGGAGTGCTTTTGCTGCTTCTGGAATCTTGTAATTAGCAAGGTTATCGTCAACAGCTTTAACCATTGAATAAAGCTTTGAAAGAAGCCATTTATCCATTACAGTAAGCTTGCAATCCTCTAAATTATATTTGGTTGGGTCAAACTTATCAATATTTGCATAAAGTACATAGAAAGCGTAAGTATTCCAGAGAGTACCCATAAACTTTCTCTGACCTTCAACAACTGTTTTGCCATAGAAACGGTTTGGAAGCCAAGGTGCTGAGTTAGTGTAGAAATACCAACGTATTGCGTCTGCACCATAGCTTTCGAGTGCATCAAACGGGTCAACTGCATTACCCTTTGATTTACTCATCTTTTGACCATTTTCATCCTGAACGTGACCTAAAACAATAACATTTTTATAAGGTGCTTTGTTGAAGATGAGAGTTGAAATAGCAAGAAGTGAATAGAACCATCCACGAGTCTGGTCAACTGCTTCAGAAATAAAGTCAGCTGGGAATTGTGCTTCAAATAACTCTTTATTTTCAAATGGATAATGGTGTTGTGCAAATGGCATTGCACCACTATCAAACCAGCAGTCAATAACCTCTGGTACACGGTGCATTTCTTTACCGCAATCAGGGCACTTAATTGTAACTGCATCAATAAATGGTCTGTGAAGTTCAATATCTTCAGGGCAGTTACTGCTCATTGATTTTAATTCTTCAATAGAACCGATTGAATGACGGCAGCCACATTCACATTCCCATATATTAAGTGGTGTACCCCAATATCTGTTACGTGAAATACCCCAGTCCTGAACATTTTCTAACCAGTCGCCAAAACGACCTTTACCAATGCTTTCAGGAATCCAGTTGATTGTATTATTATTTTTAATTAAGTCTTCTCTTACATCTGTCATCTTGATAAACCAAGATTCTCTTGCATAATAAATAAGAGGAGTTGAACATCTCCAGCAGTGTGGATATTCGTGTTCAAATTTTGGAGCATCGAAAAGAAGACCAGCTTTTTCAAGGTCAACTAAAACTAATTTATCTGCATCCTTAACGAATGTACCAACATAAGGTGTTGGCTCAGCCATTAAGCCTGCACCATCAACTAACTGAACAAATGGTAAATCATATTTTCTGCCAACCTTTGCGTCGTCTTCACCAAATGCAGGTGCAATATGAACAATACCTGTACCATCTGACATAGTAACATAAGAATCAGTTGTAATAAAGAAGCCTTTTTTATTCTGCTTATCGCAAAGTGGTTTAACATAATCGAAAAGTGGCACATATTCTTTGTGCTCAAGGTCTGCACCCTTCATTGTTTCAAGCACTTCATAAGCTTCTGTTTCTTCTGTTTTAAGCTTACCTAGAACTTTGTCTAAAAGTGCTTCTGCCATATAGTATGTAAAGCCGTCAGCAGCTTTAACCTTGCAGTATGTATCAGCAGGGTTTACACAAAGTGCAACATTTGATGGAAGAGTCCAAGGTGTAGTAGTCCATGCAAGGAAATACGCATCCTCATCTGCTACCTTAAAACGAACTACCGCTGAACGTTCTTTTACAGTTTTGTAACCCTGAGCTACTTCGTGTGAAGAAAGTGGTGTTCCGCAACGTGGGCAATAAGGAACAATTTTAAAGCCCTTATAAAGAAGATTCTTTTCATAAATCTTTTTAAGTGCCCACCACTCTGACTCGATAAAATCATTATGGTAAGTTACATAAGGGTCTTCCATATCTGCCCAGAAACCAACTGTACGTGAAAAATCCTCCCACATACCTTTGTACTTCCAAACACTTTCTTTACAATGGTCAATAAATGGTTCAAGACCATATTCTTCAATTTGTTCTTTTCCGTCAAGACCCAAAAGCTTTTCAACCTCAAGCTCAACAGGAAGACCGTGTGTATCCCAACCAGCCTTTCTTGGAACCATACAGCCTTTCATTGTACGGTAACGTGGAATCATATCTTTAATAACACGTGTTAAAACGTGACCAATGTGTGGCTTACCATTTGCTGTTGGTGGGCCATCATAGAAAACATAAGGTGTTCCGTTCTTTCTATCTTCAATACTCTTTTCAAAGATTTTTTGGTCACGCCAGAATTTTTCAATTTGTTTTTCTTGTTCAACAAAATTCACATTTGGTGAAATTGGGTCGTACATTTTACTACCTCCATAAAAATCGACTTTTTACATAGCGTTATACAAAGAACATATTATCACGAAAACTATTGATTTGCAAGTGTTTTTAACAAAAATCAAAAAGTTGAGTTATTGGTAACCAATAGTCAAACTTTTCATCATTTTTATCTTTTTCAATTATTTGTCAACTTAATCTTTACAACTTGACTAAAATTGGATATAATATGTATTTGGTAAAATATGTACTTGAATTTTTCTTGAGAAAGGAATTTTTTATATGCTTCAATTCGAAGAATTAAAATTAGAATTATCTTCTTACGAAGACAAACTCACAGACTTAGCCGAAGCTTTAGGGCTTAAGGCTATGGCAGATGAGGTTAAAGACTTAGAAGAACAGAGCGCTCAAGATGGTTTCTGGGATGATGTTCAGAATTCACAAAAAATCGTTCAGAGAACTGCCACATTAAAAAACAAAATCAAGGCTTATGATGACCTCAAAGCAGTTTTTGACGATACACTCACTTTAATTGATTTAGCAAATGAAGAAGAGGATGAATCACTTTTCGATGAATGTCGTGGGAGCGTTGACTCTTTTATCTCTCAGCTTGATGCTATGACTCTTTCAACTCTTCTTACTGGTGAATATGACGGAAACAATGCTATTCTCACATTCCACGCAGGTGCTGGTGGCACTGAAGCTCAGGACTGGGCTCAAATGCTTTTCAGAATGTATAACCGTTGGGGTGAAAGACACGGCTTTAAGGTTTCTACACTTGACTACCTTGATGGTGATGAAGCAGGACTTAAATCTGCTGTTATTCTTATTGAGGGTGAAAATGCTTACGGCTATATGAAGAGTGAGAGTGGTATTCACCGTCTTGTTCGTGTTTCTCCATTTGACGCTTCTGGCAGACGTCACACTTCTTTCGCATCGTTAGAGGTTATGCCAGAAATTGATGACACAATTGAAGTTGATATTGCTCCTGAAGATATTAAAATGGACGTTTATCGTTCTTCTGGTGCAGGCGGTCAGAAGGTTAACAAAACTTCTTCTGCTGTTCGTCTTACTCATATTCCTACTGGTATTGTATGCTCTTGTCAGGTTGAAAGAAGTCAGCACCAGAACAGAGAAGTTGCTATGCGTATGCTCAAATCAAAACTCATTGAAATCAAAGAAAGAGAGCATCTTGATAAAATCAGTGATATCAAAGGTGTTCAAAAAGAAATTGCTTGGGGTAGCCAGATTCGTTCTTACGTGTTTATGCCATACACCCTTGCAAAAGACCACAGAACGAACTTCGAAAATGGTAATATAAATGCTGTTATGGATGGCGATATTGATGGCTTCATTAACGCATACTTAAAATTACAGGCTAACAAGTAAAATGGATATAAGAAAAGAATCATTAAAAAAACACTACGAGTGGAACGGCAAAATTGAAGTTGTCACTCGTTGCCCATTAGAAACAAGAGAGGATATGTCTTTGGCTTATACCCCTGGTGTTGCTGAGGCGTGCCTTGAAATAGAAAAAGATGTCAACAAGTCTTTTGAATTAACAAGAAGAAACAATCTTGTTGCTGTTATAACTGACGGCACTGCAGTTTTAGGCCTTGGTGATATAGGTGCAGAAGCTGGTATGCCAGTTATGGAAGGTAAGTGTGCACTCTTTAAAGCATTCGCTGATGTTGATGCCTTTCCACTTTGCATAAAATCAAAAAACACTGACGAAATAGTTAAAACTATTTCTTTAATATCTGGTAGCTTCGGTGGAATTAATTTAGAAGACATTTCTGCCCCAAGATGCTTTGAGATTGAAAAAAAACTAAAGGAATGCACCGATATTCCAATATTTCACGATGACCAGCACGGCACTGCGGTTGTAGTTTTAGCGGCACTTCTTAATGCACTTAAGGTTGTAAAAAAAGACATAAGCACTGCTAAAATTGTTGTTAATGGACTGGGTGCAGCTGGTACTGCAATTTCAAAAATGCTTATAACTGCAGGCGCTAAAAATATGGTGCTCGTTGATAAAAAAGGTATTATTGAAGAAAGTGACAGCTCTTTAGGCGAAGAAAGACAAAACCTTGCAAAAGTAACAAACAACGAAAAGTTAAAAGGTGACCTTTCTGTTGCAATAAAAAATGCTGATGTTTTTATTGGTGTCTCTGCACCAGATATTCTGAGTGAAGACATGGTAAAAACTATGAACAGTGACTCTATTGTTTTTGCAATGGCTAACCCTACACCTGAAATTATGCCCGATAAAGCCAAAAATGCAGGTGCAAAAATTGTGGGTACTGGTCGTTCGGATTTTCCAAATCAGATTAACAATGTTCTTGTTTTTCCTGGTATTTTCCGTGGGGCTCTTGATGCAAATGCCACTGAAATCACAGAAAATATGAAGCTTGCCGCTGCAAAAGCTCTCGCTGAGCACACTCCAGAAAGCGAATTGAATGAAGGAAATATAATTCCATCTGCACTTGATAAAACAATAGCTTACGAAGTTGCAAAGGCAGTAAAAGAACAAGCGATGGTCGATAAGGTAATTCGCATTTAGCGATTATAATTTAATACCAATAAAAATTTCATCCTATCATTTTTGGTTGATACTAAAACCAACTTTTAATGATAGATTGTCATAAGGATGTTTTGAATATTCTATGAAACAAACCGATTGATGAGTGATAAAAAATGCGATAAGGAATGTTCTTCCTTATCGCATTTTTTTGTTTTATTTTGTTGCGTATTATATAAATCAAAAACTATCATAAAATACAACATCACTTATAGGACGAGATTTATAATGCATTTCGAGTGGCTTTGCTTCTTCTGACGGATAGCCCGTAACGAGAAGTGCAACTGGTTCTATATTTTCTGGGATATTAAAAGTTTCACGCATAGCGGATGGGTCAAAATGCATTACCCAGCAACATCCAACACCTTCATTCTGTGCAGCAAGCATCATATAGGTAGCTACAATTACAGCATCTACTGGTGAAGATTTTGCACCATCATATATTCTTTCCCAGGTTTCTTCTTTGTTATGACATATAAGAAAAGCTGTGGGTGTATTAAAATGACATTTAGTACAACTACGAAGTTTGCTGATTGCTTCATCAGTATTTAATACGAGAATTCTCTGTGGTTGATAGTTACATCCTGTCGGAGCTTTGTGACCTGCTTCAAGAATTTTATTAATAATACTTTGTGGTAAATGTTCATTTTTGAAGTTTCTCACAGAATATCTCTCTGAAATTATTTTTTCAAAATCCATTACTTTTCTCCATAGTTTTATTATTTAGAAAGCATTACCTTATCACTTGTGAATTGACTTCCACTTGATTGCTCAAATAATTGAAGAAGTTGTTCAATGGTGAGATTTTTCTTTTCTTCGCCCTTGACATCAACAACAACTTGACCTTCGTGCATCATAATAAGACGATTGCCTACTCTTATAGCATCAGCCATATTGTGAGTAATCATAATTGTGGTAAGCTTATCTTTTTCGACAATTGACTCTGTAATATCAAGTACCTTTTTTGCTGTTTTAGGGTCAAGAGCGGCAGTATGTTCATCAAGAAGAAGTACCTTAGGTTTTTTTAGAGTAGCCATAAGTAGAGTTAAAGCCTGTCTTTGACCACCAGAAAGAAGTCCAACCTTTGCAGTAAGCCTTTTTTCAAGACCCAAATCAAGAATTTTTAAAAGCTCAATATATTCTTTTCGTTCTTTTGATGTAATACCTGGGCGAAGTGTTCTTTTTTTACCTCTACGGGCAGCAAGCGCAAGATTTTCTTCTATTTGCATATCTGCCGCAGTACCAGTCATAGGGTCCTGAAAAACTCTACCAAGATATTTTGCACGCTTGTATTCAGGTAGTCTCGTAACATCAACACCATCAATAACAATGCTACCACAGTCAACATGATAAACGCCTGCAACCATATTAAGCATGGTTGATTTACCAGCACCATTACCACCAATAACAGTAACGAAATCGCCTTCTTCAAGGTGAAGATTTAAATTATTAAGTGCTTTCTTTTCGTTTATTGTTCCCGGGTTAAAAGTTTTTTCTACATTTTTAATGTCAAGCATTTACTTTTTCCCCCTTTGATTTAGCAATATGCTTTGCCTTATATTTGTTTTTCCAGTAAGGAATTGCTAAGAAAACAGCAACAATAACAGCTGAAAGAAGCTTTAATAGGTTAGCATCAAGTCCCATTGTAATAACAGCCTGAACAACTATATAATAAATTACAGAACCTAATGCAACGCCCAAAAGTCTTAAAGCAAAATTCTTAAAGATTTTACCGAAAATAGCTTCACCAATGATAACTGCCGCAAGACCTATAACGATAGCACCCTGACCCATTTTAACGTCTGAAAAGCCTTGATATTGTGCAAGGAATGCACCTGAAAAAGCAACAAGACCGTTAGAAATCATAATGCCGAGAACTTTGTTGAGATTAGTGTTAATACCTTGTGCTCTGCTCATATTTATATTAGCACCAGTAGCACGAAGAGCACAGCCTGTTTCTGTACCAAAGAACCAATAAATAACAGCTATGAGAATAACGAGCACAACACCAACTGTTATAAGTGGGTTATGAAAAGCAAGTTCTTTAACCCAGCGAAGAGATATAAGTAAATCTGTCTGATTAACATTTATAGATTGGTTTGCTTTACCCATAATTTTAAGATTGATTGAGTAAAGTGATAACTGTGTGAGAATACCCGCAAGAATAGGAGGTATTCCCATAAGTGTGTGTAAAAGACCTGTAATTGCACCAGCAATAAGACCAGCCACAAAAGCGAGTAACATCGCAAGCCATAAATTACAGCCGTTTAAAATAAGAACTACTGCAACAGCACCACCAGTTGCAAAAGAGCCGTCAACAGTAAGGTCTGCAACGTCAAGAATACGGTAAGTTAAATAAACACCTATTGCCATAATGCCCCAAATAAGACCTTGTGAAATAGAGCCTGGAAGAGCATTTAAAAGTTGTAATAAAATTTCCATAAGATAAATTCACCTAAACTAAAATTTCGGGGAAGAAAAATTCTTCCCCGTCATATATTTATTTTTAATTACTCAACTTTGATTGCTTCGTAACCCTCAAGTGGAGTAATTCCGAGAGCCGTACAATTTTGTTCGTTATATTTTGGAGTTTGCTTTTCAGCATACTCAATTGGCATTGTTGAAATATCAGCACCATCTCTGAGGATTTTAACTGCCATCTTACCAGTTGTATAACCAAGGTCATAGTAACTGATTGAAAGAGTAGCAACACCGCAACCAGAACAGATACCTTCTTCACCAGCGATAACAGGAACCTTCTTTGGTTCGCAGATGTTGTCAATAATACCGGTGTTTTCAGCAACTGTATTATCAGTTGGAACATAAATTACGTCTGAATTATCAGCAGCAGTTGTACAAATCTGAGCAAGGTCGTTTGAATCAGTGAATGGATAAAGTGTAACTTTAAGACCCTTCTTTTCAAGTGCAACCTTAACAACGTCAACCTGATACTGACTGTTTGCCTCTTTTGAACAATAGAGGAGACCGGCAGTTTTTGCTTCAGGGCACCATTCAGTAATCATATCTGCTTGCTTGTCAAGAGGAGCAAGGTCAGATGTACCAGAGATATTTCCGCCTACAGTACCGTTGAAATCTTTGATTTCAAGAGCAACACCATATTCTGTAACCGATGTAGCAAGAATTGGAATATCGCCTGTTGCTGCTGCAGCTGCCTGAAGAGCAGGAGTTGCGTTTGCCATAATTAAATCAACGTTGTTTGAAACGAATTGGTTAGCTATAGTTGAACAAGTGTTAGGGTCGTTCTGACCATTCTGAAAATCAAATTCAACTGCATCTTCACCAAGTTCATCAATAATTGCTTGTTTGAAGCCTTCAGTTGCGGCATCAAGTGCAACGTGTTCAACAAGCTGAACAATACCGATTTTGTATTTTGCATTACCAGTATCACCATTATTTTTGTCACCTGAGCAACCAGCAAGTGCTAAAAGGCTTGTAGCACAAATAACAATTGCTATTGCAATAGATAAAGCTTTTTTCATTCTTAATAACTCCTTTATTAAACCTTGATTTTTTATGTGCTTTATTATATAATCCCACTATACATAAGTCAAACAAATAGTTTTTATATTTACCATAAAAAATTTTTATAATAGGAGAAAGTATGGAATTAAGAAATTTAATTACTTTTATTCATGTAGCAGAATTAGGAAGCTTCACAAAGGCAGCAGAGCAATTAGGTTATTCACAACCATCTGTTTCTTTCCAGATAAAGCAACTTGAAGAAGAGCTTGGATGCCTTCTTTTTGAAAGAATAAATCATACAATCACTCTTACAGAGCACGGGGTAAAATTAGTAGAACGTGCTCACAAGGTTCGTGCACTTATTGATGATTTTAAAGAAGATATGGAAGAAGAAAAAAGTGTGAGTGGTCAGATACACATTGTTACACCTGATTCAGTATGTGAAGAAATGATACAGCGACATTATATTGATTTTCACAATAAATATCCCGATATATCAATAAGATTTACAACAGGCGACTCAGGCGTTATGTTAGATATGTTAGACCATAACGAAGCAGATGTAATTATAACTCTCGATAGTCACTTATATAATAAGGATTATGTAATTGCAAAAGAGCAACAATTAACGATGCATTTTGTTGCTAATCAGAAATCAAAGTTTTCAAACAAGAAAAATATTTCTATTAAAGACCTTGTAAATGAACCTTTTATTTTAACTGAAAGAGGACAGGGCTATAGAAGAGTTTTTGACAGAGAACTTGCAAAAAAATCATTGGAAATTTCTGCAATTCTTGAAATAGGAAGAACAGATATTATAACATCATTGCTTACAAAAACTGATATGATTTCGTACCTTCCTGATTTTGTAACAAAACCATTCATCGAGTCAGGCGAGCTTTGTTATCTTGATGTGACAGATATAAATATTGATATTTGGAAACAACTTATCTATCACAAAAATAAATGGGTATCCAAGAGTATGAAAACTTTTATTGATTATGTGAAAGAAAAAGAGTTTTCAAATTAAAATAAAAATGGGGCTGTAAAAAAACAGTCTAAAAAAAGTAAAGACTACAAACTTACCAAGAAATGATAGGATAAACTGTTTTTTATTCACCTGTAATTATAATCAAGGCAAAGCCTTCCGAAATTCTAAATTCTGAATTCTGCATTTTTCTTTAAATCTCTTGTATATTCCAAAAATTTATGTATAATAGTGTAGTTAAAATTTTTAAGGAATGATAAATTTTATGACAGAAAAAAGAAGCACCTTTTCCGGTAAATTAGGTTTTGTACTTGCTACTGCGGGTTCAGCTGTCGGACTTGGTAATATATGGCGTTTTCCGTATCTCGCAGCAAAATACGGTGGTGGTATATTTTTACTTGTTTATATTATTTTAGCACTCACATTTGGGTTTGCCTTAATGTGTGCTGAAATTGCAATAGGCAGAAAAACTGGTGTAAGTGCTATAAATGCCTTTAGTAAATTAAATAAAAAATTCAACTTCGTCGGATTACTTTGTTCAATTGTTCCCATTATAATCCTTCCATACTATTCTGTTATTGGTGGTTGGATTATTAAATATTGCACGGTATTTATAACAGGTAATATTTCTAGCGCTGCAACAGACGGATTTTTTGAATCATTTATTTCAGCCCCATTCGAACCACTTTTATGGTTTGCTATTTATATAGGCTTAACAGCTTTAGTAGTACTTTTAGGTGTTGAAAAAGGCATTGAAAAAGTGAGTAAAATTATGATGCCTGTGCTTATTATATTAACAATATTTATTGCAGGCTACTCTATGTTTATGCCAGGTGCATTAGAAGGTGTAAAATTCTACCTTATGCCTGATTTTTCGAAGTTCTCTGCAACAACAGTTCTTGCCGCTATGGGTCAGCTTTTCTATTCAATGTCACTTGCTATGGGCATTATGATTACTTACGGCTCATACATGAAAAAGGATGTGGACCTCGAAAGCTCTGTTAAGCAAATCGAGCTTTTTGATACAGGCATTGCATTTTTAGCAGGTCTTATGATTATCCCTGCAGTTTTCGCCTTTTCTGGCGGTGATGAAACAGCTTTAGGCAAAGGTCCTGGACTTATGTTTGTCACTTTACCTAAAGTTTTTGAAAGTATGACTGGTGGCACAATAATTGGCTTACTTTTCTTTATATTAGTATTATTCGCCGCTCTCACATCTTCTATTTCACTTATGGAAACAGTTGTTTCAATTATAAAAGACAAAACTGGTCTTTCAAGAAACAAAACTTTACTTACAGTTTTAATTGGTTCGATTATTTTAGGTGCGCTTTCCGCACTAGGTTATGGAACTTTAGCTGATATCCAAATTATAGGAATGGCTTTCCTTGATTTCTTCGACTTTATCAGCAACAGTGTTTTAATGCCAATAGTTGCATTCTTGACTTGTATTTTTGTTGGTTATATTATTAAACCTGATATGTTTGTTGAAGAAATTGAACTTACAGGTAAATTCAAAAGAAAAAAGCTTTTCTTAATCGTTATTAAATATTTTGCACCAGTTTGCATAGTTTTAATTCTCATCTCATCCGTTCTTGATGCACTTGGAATTGTAAAAATTTAAAAAATGGGCTGTAAAAAACGCAAGTTTTTTACAGCCCATTTTCAGCTCAAAATATAAAGCAATGCCAGCACCAACATCTCATCTGCTTTTTCCTCACTTAAAAGTAAGACAAGTGACAAAATCAACGCTTTGTCGCTATCCATATTGAAATCATTAAGAATATTGCTCAATACGTCATTCTGGTGCTTCTGTGGTGAATGATTTTCTTTTTTATCATTTACATCTTCACGTGGAATTGCCTCTCTTTCAGTTTCTTCAAAATATGATGAAGTTGAAGCAAAATTTTTTAATTCATCAAGATAATCATCAGGCATTTTAACTCTTTTTACATTTTGCCCACTTTTTGGGTGTTCTGTTTTCTGGTACTGGGATTTTTCTTCATTGATTTCCTCTACTACTGATTTTGCCCTTTTTTGCATTTCATTTACACGCTTTATTGCATCATTCTGCATTTTCATAATATCATTATAAGAATACTCTGCCATATTACATTATTCCTTTTTCTTTTAATAATGGTATCAATGAAAGAAGTTTCATAAATTTCATTGCTTCATCTGCTTTTCGTCTTCGTTCATCTGAAAGAAGTGGCTTCAAAGCACAAATAAAATCTTCACGCTCATCGCGAGAATTGAGGGCAGAAAGTAATGGCAGAAGATTTGAAAACTGTGCCATATCCGGAAGACCCAAACCACTCAAGTCAGGCATTTTGAAATCACTGTTATTTAAATTTTTTACAGGTTCTTGTTTTTCTGGTTCTTGGGGCTTTTCTCCACCCAAAATTGAATTCGCCACATTTTTCAGATTCTTTATATCTTCACTTGATAGCGACGACAAAATACTGCCAATATCAAGGTCTGCCATTAAAATCACCACCAGTCAGTTTTTTAAATAACTGCTTTGCCAAATCACTGTTAAGAAGCTCTTTAGTTTTGTTTTCATCAGAAAGAACTTCTTTTAATTTTTCGGTCTGACTTTCTGTTAAATTTTCATTTATAAAATCTTTTAAACTATCATTAGATTTAACTTTATCTAAATCGCTATTACTTTTTTCGTTTTTGAACATTGAAATCACCCTTATATTCAATTATAATGTAGTAGTAATTTTTATGAAAAGGTCAGGTGAATTATGAATGAGAATACTTGTGCTTTCAGACTCCCACAGACACATAAGTAATCTTTTTGCAGCTATTGAGAATGAACCAGATGCTGAAATAGTATATTTTTTAGGTGATGGGTTACACGAAGCAGAAGAAGCGGTTTCTGTTTTTAAAGATAAAAAATTTTTTGTTTTAGTCCGTGGTAATTGCGACTTTGGTGGAAACATTCCTTTTTCTGATATAAGAAACGTTGACTATGCTAAAATTTACGCTTCTCACGGAGCAGAAGAAAACGTTAAGCTTTCTTACGTGGGAATCAAAAGAGCCGCAAAAGAAAATAATTGCAATATTGCACTTTTCGGTCATACCCACGAAAAATATTACAGCTACGAAGACGGACTTCATCTTTTTAACCCTGGTAGTATTAAAGATGGTTATTACGGTGTAATTGACGTAACCGAAAATGGAATAATGTGTTTTCACAAAAATTTGCTTGAAATCTGTTTCAAATAATACTTTTATTTTGTTGACAATAGAATTTGTAAATGTTAAAATATTTTAGTATTACTTTTTATATTATTAAAGGAGCATTTATATGGATTTTCGTCAAAACGGATTTATGTATGCATTAGGCTTTATTGTCGTTGTATTCGTAATCGTACAATCAGCATTCTTTATAAGAAAAGCATGGAAACGTGCTAAGGAATTAGGCATTGACAGTAGTGTACTTAAAACAACTGTTACTTCAAGTGCAGTGTTTACAGTAGCACCTGCAATTGCAATTCTTGCAACTGTTATTGTTCTCTCAAAAGCTTTAGGTCTTGTTCTCCCTTGGATAAGACTTTCAGTTATTGGTAACTTAGCTTACGAATCAACTGCTGCAAGTGCTGTTTTGGGTAATCTTAATCAAGCGATTACTGATAAAGGTGACTTTTCTACTGTTGCTTGGGTTATGACTATTGGTAGCTGTCTTCCACTTGTACTTATGCCAATCCTCTGCAAAAAGCTTCACAGTAAAATTGGTGGTGCTTTAAGCGGAGACAGCAAGGTTGGTAAATTGGGTGACTACATATCTGCTGGTGCTTTTATTGGTATCATTACAGCTTTTGTTGCTACCTCTATAAATGGTAAATCAAGCGATGGCAAAACAGATGGTGGCTTCCTTTCAATAGCAGTACTTATTGTTGCAGTTCTTCTTTACTTACTTCTTGAAACAATTGCAACAAAATTCAACTTAAAGAAATTTGAGCCATTCGTTATGCCACTTGCAATGTTCGGTGCTATGGGTGCCGCTGTATTACTTACAACAATTTTACCTGCAGAGCTTGTTGCTCACAGCTGGTTTAACTAAGAAAGGAGCGCTGTAAAATGAAAAAGAATTATTACGATAAAGTTCATACCTGGGGTAGAATCTGGAGTATTACAGCTCTCTTAGTTCTCTTCTCAGTTCCACTTGCAATTTCTGTTTATTACAACGCATGGCCAGAAATGAACAACTTATTTTCTGCTCTTTTAAAGGTTTTACCAATCTTCTGGATTTCTGCAGTTGTTGAAGTTATTACTTATACCCCAATGCTTGGTGCTGGTGGCACATATTTAAGTTTCGTTACTGGTAACATTACAAACCTCAAGCTTCCTTGCGGTGTTAACGCAATGAAATCTGCTAACGTTAAAGCTAACTCAGAAGAAGGCGAAGTTATTTCTACAATCGCAATTGGCGTTTCTGCTATTGTTACAACAGTAATTATTGCAGTTGGCGTTTTAGCATTCGCGCCTTTCCTTGGCAAATTAACTGATCCAGAATCAGTTTTAGCTCCCGCTTTTGACAGAGTTACTCCTGCACTTTTCGGTGCACTTTTAGCATCATATCTCCGCAAATACTGGAGAATTTCAATTCTTCCATTATTAGTAGGTTGCATTGTTCTTGTATTTGTACCAACTCTTGGAGCTGGCACACTTCTCTTTGTTACAATTATTGTAAGCATTTTAGGTGTATTTGCTCTTTCTAAATTCAATCTTCTTGAATCGAAAAAGAAATAAAAGTTAAAAATGGTCTGTAAGTGTGTAACTTACAGACCATTTTAATTTTTCTAAAAGAAAAACCCCACCATACAAGGTGGGGAATTTTCTTGGAAAGAGAAAATGTTTTGTTTAGCAATCTTTTTTGTCTACTCTTTATATACCAAATCAATTTGTTGCAATCTTGATGAAATTGTGAACAAATTGTTAACAATGCTAAAAAATTGTTAAATTCCCTCTTTTACCATTCTTATTTAATCATCAAATCCACAATAAGACTGCTTAATTCTGCAGGGTCTTTTACAGAAACGCCACTTATAAGGCAACCTTGTGCATAAAGAAGCTTTGCATAATTTTTGAGCGTTTCTTTATCATTTTCATAAAGCTCTTTAAGTTTATTTGATAATTCATGGTTCATATTAATTTCAAGTACAATTTCTGCCTTAACCTTTTGCTCGTTAGAAGGCATTGCATTTAAAACCTTTTCCATTTCGAGTGACAAATTACCTTCACTTGTAAGACAAGAAGCGTAATTCTTAAGGTTATTAGTGTAACGAACCTCAGAAACGTCGCCATTTAATGCCTCTTTAATAAATGTGAGCATTTCTTTATCTGCTTCATTCTTTTCTTTTAAAGCATTCTTTTCGTCCTCTGTATTAAGGTCTAATTTTTCATCACAGATGTTCTGGAATTCCTTGCCATCGTACTCGTGAAGCATTTTTACTGTAAATTCATCAACATATTCTGTTAAATAAAGAATTTCAAAGCCTTTATCTTTAACTGCTTCTGTCTGTGGCAACATTTCAATCTTCTCAATGGTTTCACCGCAAGCGTAATAAATTTTCTCCTGACCATCTTTAAGTCTTGCAATGTATTCTTTAAGTGTAACCAAAGACTTATCTTTTGAAGAGTAGAATAAAACTAAATCTTTAAGATTATCTTTATTCATTCCATAGCTGTTATAAATACCAAACTTAATCTGCATACCGAAAGTTTTGAAAAATTCTTCGTAAGCTTCTCTTTCGTTATTGAGCATTTTTTCAAGTTCAGATTTAATTTTCTTTTCAATAGTTTTTGCAATAAGCTTAAGCTGTGCATCATGCTGAAGCATTTCACGCGAAATATTTAAAGATAAATCCTCTGAATCAACAAGACCTTTAACGAAACTAAAATAGTCAGGGAGCAAGTCCTTGCATTTCTCCATAATCAAAACGCCTTTTGAATAAAGCTGTAAGCCCTTTTCAAAATCTTTTGAGTAATAGTCAAATGGTGCTCTCTTTGGAATAAACATAAGTGCGCTATATGTAGCGTTACCTTCTGTTTTTGAGTGAATTACTTTTGCTGGTGCTTCAAAATCATAGAATTTTTCGCTATAGAAATTATTATAATCCTCTTCAGTTACTTCGCTCTTGTTCTTTTTCCAAATTGGTACACGGCTATTAAGAGTTTTGTCTGTAATTACTGTTTCGTATTCGTTTTCGGAACCCTCTTTTAATTCTTTAGATTCAACATACATCTTAATAGGATGACGAATGTAATCTGAATACTTTTTAACAAGTGCTTCTATTTTATATGTTTCAAGATACTGACTGTAATTATCCTCTTCTGTGTCAGCCTTAAGCTTTAAAATGATTACCGTACCAAATGAATCCTTTTCACATTCTTCAATTGTGTAGCCATCTGCACCAGTTGAAACCCAACGATAAGCTTTATCGCTACCAAAAGCCTTACTTTCAACTGTTACAGACTCACTAACCATAAATGCCGAATAAAATCCAACACCAAATTGACCAATGATGTCTACATCTTCACTTTGTTCATTTTCTGTTTTAAAAGCTAATGAACCACTTTTTGCAATAGTACCTAAGTTGTTTTCTAATTCATCTTCTGTCATACCACAACCATTATCCGCAATTGTGAGAGTACGGTCATTTTTATTTACTGACAAGCGAATACAAAAATCGTCTTTATTAAGACCAACAGATGAATCTGTGAGTGATTTAAAATACAGCTTATCAAGTGCGTCACTCGCATTTGAAATAATCTCACGGATAAATACTTCCTTATGGGTATAGATTGAGTTAATCATCATATCCATAAGTTTTTTGCTTTCAGCTTTAAATTGCTTTTTTCTCATTTTAAAATGCTCCTTGGTTTAAATATTTTACTTATACTATTATAAGACTTGTACCGTCAAAATCAACCTTAATTTCGGTTTCCGGCTCAAGATTTTCTGAAATAATTTTTCTTGCAATAAGAGTTTCAACTGCCGATTGAACAAAACGCTTTAATGGTCTTGCACCGAATGCGGGGTCGTAACCTTCTTCTGCTATATATTCTTTTGCTTTTTCTGTAACTGTAAGCTTTAATTGCTTTTGCTCAATACG
>CALFTN010000029.1 GCA_937916395.1 uncultured Clostridia bacterium
GAGATGATTTTATCTGAATTATTTTTTTGTTGCACTTAACTTGACAATCTAGCATGCGTAATTCGGAATTATAAGAAGCCCTTCGGACTTGATTGTAAATTGTTTTGTTTTTTAGATGTGTAAGGATTATGCCCAACAAGAAAAGTCGAAAGAACATACCAATCTGGGTCAGGGTCAGGGGTGTCGCCGAAATCTTCATACCAACGTGTTTTTAGTTTTTCGTCACCAGACTCGTCTATTTCTTTTTTCAAGTCTTTTAAAAATTTTGCAACTATTTCTTTTGCTCCATCTAAATCTGTGTTATATGATTTTGCAATTATATTATAAATGCCTTCAATGAGATTCATATTTTTCATTCCTCAATTAAAGTTTTGCTTTTTCTATAATCTGTTTTATTGTTTTATCTGACAAATTCCGTTTTATTTTTTCTAAATCTTCTTCGCTTATATCAATATAAATATAACTTTTACAATGTCCGGTATTATCTATTTCAATCTGATATTTACTACAACGCCCAAAACTATTGAAAATGCAAAACTTATTTGCACAAAACATAATATCACCTATATATAATTTAAATTTTAAAAGGAATACTAATTTAAAATAAGTCGCTATGAAAATTATACTCGTTATATCGACAATTGTCAATACAAAGACAACATTCTAACATATTGTTAGAGGTGATTTTGTGATTTCATTTGAACCTTTTTATGAAACACTAAAAAAGAATGATTTAACAACTTATAAATTAATAAAAGACTACAACATTAGTCGTAGCCTTTTAGACAGATTAAAACACAACAAACCCTTAAGCACAGTTACAATAGATGATTTATGTAAAATTTTACATTGCTCCGTTCAGGATATAATGGTGTTCATTGATGAATAAATAAATCAAAACAAAATCCTATCATTTTTAGTTGGTTTAAATCAGCTACAAATGATAGGATAATTTTAATGATTGCGAAGCCTTCCAAAATTTTGCATTTTGCATTTTGAATTCTGCATTCCTTTTCTCTCTTGAAAAATAATAAATATGTGCTAAAATAACTATATTCAAAAAAATATGCAAGGGATAAAAAATGAACGAAATAAATAGTTTTAAAAAGGGAATTAAGGCTGGACTTCCGATTTGCATTGGTTATTTTCCTGTATCGTTTGCATTCGGAATATTTTCAGTTGAAAATGGGCTTTCTATTTTGCAGGCGGTTTTAATTTCTCTTACAAATTTAACTTCTGCAGGTCAGCTTGCGGCGGTGCCTATAATGGTAGGTGGTGGCACAATAATTGAGCTTATTCTTTCACAGCTTATTATTAATTCACGCTATTCACTTATGTCAATTTCACTTTCACAGAAGTTAGGTCAAAGCGTAAAGATTCCACATCGGTTTTTAGTAGCGTTTGGCAATACTGATGAGATTTTTGCAGTTGCATCTGCTAACAAAGAAAAAGTTGGCATTAAATATATGTTAGGACTTATTCTGACACCAGTTATTGGCTGGGTGTCTGGCACCTTAACGGGTGCTGTTGCAGGTAATGTTTTACCTGAAGTAGTAACGTCTGCTTTAGGTGTTGCGATTTATGGAATGTTTATTGCTATTGTTGTACCGGTTATTAAAGAAGAGAAAAGCACTGCTCTTTGTGTGGGTGTTGCAATAATACTTAGTTGTATTTTTTACTATGCACCGGTTTTAAAAGAGATTCCTACAGGTTTTACGGTTATAATCTGTGCAGTAGTGGCAAGTGCCTTGTTTGCATTTATTAAGCCAATTACAATTGAAGAAATAAAGAATGAGGTGGAGAGCAATGGATAACACTAAATTTTTTATTTATCTTTTTGTTATGGCTGGGGTTACATATCTTGTAAGAATGGTGCCGCTTGTGCTTGTAAATAAGCCTATAAAAAATAAATATATTTTATCATTCCTTTATTATGTACCGTATACAGTTTTAAGTGTAATGACAGTACCGGCTATATTTTATGCTACAGATTCTCATATCAGTGCAATAGTAGGATTTTTGGTTGCTTTATTTGCAGGACTTTTTAAACGCAGTCTTGTTCAGGTTGCGGTGTTTTCAAGCCTTGCGGTGCTTGTGGTGGAGCTAATAATGAATTATATTTAAAATAAAAAACACTTGAAAAGTATGGTAACTTTTCAAGTGTTTTTTAGTGATGTTTTTGCTTTGCAAAAGTGATGTTATGCTAAAGCATAGTGATGTTTTACACCTACGCTGTAAAGTGATGTTAAGTTTGCTAATAACTTTGCCGAAGGCAAAACATTACTGTGAAACAATTTCACTACGAAGTAACATCACTTGCCGTAAGGCAAACTTAGTTGTAACAAGACACAAATCGGTTGTTATAAAACAACCGATTTGTGTCTTGTTACGTGGCACCCAACATTAACTGCAACAGGGAGTCCAGCTATATGTGTTGGTGCAGTTTCAATATTTACTTTTAATGCAGTAATATCGCCACCAAAGCCTTGTGGCCCAATGTTTAATTTATTGACCTCATTGAGAATTTTATCTTCTAATTCTTTATAGTATGCGTTTTCGTTGGGGATTGAAATATCTCTTATAAGTGCTCTTTTTGAAAGAAGAGCACAGCCTTCAAAATCGCTACCGATACCAACACCTAAAACAACTGGTGGGCAGGGGTTAGCGTCTGCAGTTTTTACTACATCTACAACAAAATTAATAATATCTTCTTCCGTTGCAGATGGTGTAAACATTTTAATTTTGCTCATATTTTCGCTACCAAAGCCTTTAGGGGCGGCAGTTAATTTAACCTTGTCGCCATTTACTATTGAGTAGTGAATGAGTGCCGGTGTGTTATCGTTTGTATTGCCACGGTGAATGGGGTCTTTTACAATAGAGCAACGCATTTTACCATCAAGATAAGCTTTTCTTACACCATTGTTTATAGCATCATTTAAACTACCAGCAGAAAAATGGACGTCCTGACCAATTTCCATAAAAAGAACAGCCATTCCAGTATCCTGACAAATTGGTATTTCATTTTCCCTTGCAACATCCAAATTTTTACACATATCACAAAAGATGTTTTTTGCAGTTGCATTTGTTTCTTTTTCTTTTGACGATTTGATTAAATTTTCTAAAGTAACAGGGAGCTCTGCGTTAGCAGAAATAAAAAGCTCTTCAACTGCTTTTTCGATTATTGAAACGTCAATTTCTCTCATAGTATTTTCACCCTTAATTTCAAAAAAGTACTATTGAAAAATCAATAGTACTTTTTAATAAATTTAAAAATCAGAAACCACGTTGAGTTCCGCCACCGCCGCGACGTGGAGTAGAGCTACCACGCTTTGCCGCTGTATTTTTCTTTAAATCACTCATTCTTTCGTCACTCTTTGTTTTAAAACGTGCCAACATATCTTCAAAAGACATATTTTCTGGTTCGTTTTTAGGAGTGCCAGTCCAAACAGGTGGTTGACTTTTCTTTGGCTTATCATAAGTCTTTTTAGGTGCAGGAGAATCTTCAGGAGGAAGAGCTTTTTTAATTGAAAGAGCAATTTTACCCTTTTCATTAATATCAATTACCTTAACTTTAACCTCTTGATTTTCAGATAATTTTTCGTGAATATCCTTAATATAAGTGTTTGAAACTTCAGAAATATGTACCATACCTGTTGATTTGTCAGGGAGTTCAACAAAAGCTCCGAAGTTTGTGATGCCGGTAACTTTACCGTCTAAGATTTCGCCGATTTCTACTGCCATGAAAGACTTACCTCGTTTTTTAAAATAATAAATTATGCTCCTGGAGTAATGTCAATATAAACTCTTTCGTCTGTTTTGACATATCCATTTTCTCTGGCATATTTTTCAGCAATGGCTGCCTCGTCATTTTCGTCAATAGTATTCTGAAGAGCTTCGTTTTGTTTTACCTGCTCTTCATATTGAGTCTGGAGGTCATTAAGTTCTTGCTTCTTTTCATTAATTTCTTTGTTAGTGTTGAAAAATGAAACTGCAAAATAGATAATTGCTGCTCCGAAAAGGAGAGCCATAACAATGCTGATTTGTCTGCGCTTTTTATTAGCTTTTTTCTTCTTTGTCATTGTTATAACCTTCCTTCTTTTTGACATTGGGTTGCTTTTCAAATATACCTAATAAATTATACACATATAACCTGAGTTTTGGCAAGTGTTTTTTTCGATTTTTCTCATTTTTTTTGCTAAGTTTTTTTAAAAAAAGCGAAAATTTGCATTTTGTTTTCAAAAACAGCTTGAAAATGGCTTTAAAAGGCGCCAGAATGATTTTTAACAGAAAAGAAAAAGTAGTATGAATTGCTTTAACAAAAGCGTCTGTAAAACTTTTTGCAGCTATTCCGAAAGATACATAGTAAAAAATAAAGCCTAAAATTTCGCCAAAAATCATATAAGAACGAAACTCGCCCTTGTTAATAGCTAAAAAGAATAAAAATGTAGCTAAAGAAAAAATCAGAAAATAAAGAATATCGAAAATAAAAATAATTATTTTACCTCTTGAAATAGTCAGACGAATTGTTCTTAAAATATCGTAAACTATTCCTAAAACAAATCCTGCACCCAAAGAGAGCAAAAATAAATTTAATTGTTCACTTTGCTCGAAGGAATACATTACCTGAAAACCTTTCCCCAAAATGAAGTGCTTTTAGGTGCAACATCTGTGTAACTGAGTGCGGCAATATTGCCTTCAACCTGAAGTTCGCCTATTTCCAAAGAAAGACGTGTTATGTGTAATTTTTCACCACGAATTGTAAGCTCACCTAAATCGGTAATTGCAACAATAGTTTGTTCATCAAAGCTGTCGACATCGTTAACACCAGAAACCGAAAGTGTTCGTCTGTCCTCTAAAATGCAGTTGTGCGGAAGTAAACTTGTCTTTTTTTCATCTGTTATCATAAAAAAATCCCCTTTCAGTAATATATATTACCGAAAAGGAATGTTTAGAATGATTATTTTATTTTTTTTATTTTGTCGCCCTTTACAAGGTAAACATTTTTGCTTATATCCATAAGAGGTTTATCGTTAAATGAGTCGGTGTAGAGGTCGTCAATTTCTGCATTCGGATATTTTTCAAAAAATGCAGTTACTTTGTTTTCACGAAGACAAAGCCTTTCAATTGTGCCATTTTCTTCGTTTATTGAAGTTCCAAGATAGTTTTTTACACCTAATCTTTTACAAATTTCACTAAGGGAGATTTCTGGTAAGCAAGAAAGAATTAAATCATCTTCTTTTCTCACTTTTTCATAAAAAGGCTTAATATTTTTTTCGTGCTCATCCCAGAACTCAGGAATACAATTTTTATAATGGGGATTCTGGATATAGTAATCGAGTGCTCTCTGAGCGTATTTGTTAATAGCTTCTTCTACAGAGAGTTTGCCTAGTTTATATTTTGTAAAAGCAGTAACTACAGCTGGCATAAAGGTGATAAGACCCTTATCTTTTTTCATAAAGAATTTAAAAAGGTGATATGCACTTTCTCCGTCATAAATTGTGTTATCAAAATCATAAACATTCATTATTTTTAAACCTATTCCATTTTTTAATATTGAGTGATGTAAAGAGTAAAGCAATTATATCAATTACAATCCATACAATAACAGTGCCATTCCAGCCTATGTTATCTGAAATTATGCCGAAGCCATAGGTTGCAGCAGCACATCCTATGTAAGCAGTTGCATTCATAACGCCTGTAACAGTTGCTGTTTTGCCGTATTTAGCAAATTGCATTGGGACCAAGGTTATAATCATATAGTTAAAGGTGTGCATTGCTGTGGTGCCAAGTGCTAAGAGAATAACACTTACAACGACAGGTAGATTTTTCATAAATATAAGGAATGTAAACGGAATTAAAACAAAAGCTAAAATAAATGCTCCCGTTTTAAGCTCATCCTTTTTAAATACCTTGTTATATAAAGGTGTAACGATATAGTTACCACTTAAATTTACTATAGGAAGAATTATAGAAACAAATACAGAAAATGCAACAGGTGTGTTATAGGTTTCTGTAATCATAGTTGGTACCCAGGTGGTAATGCCTTCTTTAATTGCACCATGAATTGCATCGGCAGGTAAAACTAAAAGAAGACCGGCAGAGAGAAAAAGTGGTAAGAATTTACCCGCATTTTTATTTTGCTCACTTTTTTTGTTGCTATTTACAGGGGTTGCAATTTCAACTTCTTTAATATGTTTTTTAGAAATTATGTAAGTAGCAGTAAAGAAAACACCAGAGAAAAGAAGCACCAAAGTTGAGGTGTAAAAAACATATTTCCAGTTAAAGAAATTAATCGAAACAGAAGCTAAAATATAAGCGAGAACCGTACCAATGGGTAGCGTTGCCGAAATGTTAAGGCAGGCTTTAGAACGCATATCATAATTAATGATGTTTGCTAAAATTTTAAGAATTGCGGCCCAAAGAAGTGAAAGTGCAAAGCCGTTAAAGCCCCAAACAATAGCCATAGAAACATTTGTAGAGCAAAATGTCATTGCAGTATTAGCACCAGCCGAAAGAAATGTTCCTAAAATAATCATTTTAAAAGGTGAGATTTTATCGCCTAAAAATCCGTTTATAATCTGGAAAAATCCATAAACTATAAAGAACGCAGAGCCTATTATACCAGCTTGCGATTTTGTGAAAAGCCCTTCTTCTAAAATATCAGGTAAAGCGGCAGAATAATTGATTCTTCCGACATAAGATGCGGCATAAGCAATAAAACACGCAATAAAAACTAAAGTAGAAAATTTTTTACTTTCTAAATAATGTTGTGTCTTCAAAAAATCGCTTCCTATAAAAATTTATAATGAATATTCTACCATATTTAAAAGTAGTGTCAAGCGTTATAAAATAAATTAAGACAAAAAGTTGAGTTTTATTTCTGAATGTGATAATATAAAGAAAAAGTTATACAATTCTTTAAAAAAGGAGTGTTACACTATGGCGAAAGAAAAGTTCTTTCTTGAACGAGCAAAATGCCCTGAAGAAGTTGGTGTTTCTTCGAAAGAAGTTGTAGAATTTTTAAGGGATATGAAAGAAAATAAGCTTGAGTTTCATAGTTTCATGGTTCTAAGAGATGGTAAAGTTGCGTGTGAGTTATATCGTTCACCTTTTAACAGTGAAACACCACATTCAGCGTATTCTATAAGTAAAACCGTAACTGCTATTGCAGTAGGTTTTGCAATAGAAGAAGGTCTTTTTTCACTTGATACAAGAATTGTGGATGTGTTCCCAGAGTGTATTCCTAAAAAGGTTGACGGCAGAATTTTTAAAATTACAGTAAGAAATCTTCTTACAATGACGGCAGGGCTGTCACCAAACTTATTACTTGATAAAGGTAAGATAGATTGGCTCTGTGAATACTTCAAGTCACCATTTTATGGTGAGCCTGGCACATTCCGTTATGTGAATGAAAATATTTTTGTGCTGAGTGCTATGATTTGTAAGCTTTCGAAAATGAATCTCCGTGAGTATTTATTACCACGTCTTTTCGAGCCATTGGGAATAGATTTTCCTGAATGGGAAACAAATCAGGATGGCATTGAAGCAGGTGGCTGGGGATTATCGTTAAAATTAGAAGACCTTGCTAAAATTATGTATTGTCTTTCTAACAAAGGTAAAATCGAGAAGAAACAGATTATTCCGGAAAACTGGGTCGTTGAAATGACCGAAGCACATGCAGATACATCTATTTGTAAAAATATTGATACCGATAAAGGCTACGGCTATTGTGTATGGCGTAATGGTGGCAACGAAAGCTTCAGGGCAAACGGTATGTTTTCTCAATTTGGTATTGTGTTCCCAGAAGAAAATGCAGTTTTAGTATGTTTTGGTGCAATTGCTGGTGAGCAAGAGGCAAGAGATTGCATTTGGCGTCATTTTCCAAAAGCATTTATTGAGCCTGATAAAAGAGCTAAAAAACCAGAATATGAAGATTTTTATAATGTTGCAGACGAATTTAAAATAGATAACCCTCAGGTGTCTATGCGCTCATTACAAGAAGCAAAGCTCAACAACAAAACAATAGAAATAAAAAGAAAAGTTCTTTTAAATCTTATTGGCTTTCCTGTTAGTGTAATTCCGTTTACTGTTACATTTTTAAATGGTAAAAAGGCTGGTAATATTGATAATATCAACTTCACATTTAAAGAGCACGAATGTTTAATGAGCTGGTGTGAGGGTGCTGAAAAGAATACAGTTACTTGTGGTATGGATGGTCATCTTCGTTACGGCGATATTACCTTGTGTGGCGTAAAATATAAGGTTTGTTGCTATGCAGAGTGGGACGAAAGCGATATTTTAAAGGTTAATATAAGACCACTTGAAACAGCATCAAAAAGAAAGCTTAAATTTACATTTGTCGGTACTGAAAATGTTATTATGAAGCCACTTTCTACACCAAAGGTTAAAGAAATGGCAGTTTCTTTAGTTGGTGCCGCTTCAGAAGTTATTGAAAATGATTTAGTTGTTAAAGTAATGCAAAAAGCAACCAGATATGTGCCGTGGGTGTTAGAGCCAAGGCATAAGGGTCGTTTGGTAGGTCGTAAAGACATATATTAAAAATTATGGGACTGATTAAGTTTTTAAAATAAAACTTAATCAGTCCACTTTTTTTAAAAATCTTTTAAAAGTAATACTGCACCAAATGCTGGCACAGTTACTGAATCAGTAACTGGAATATCCTTTGTGAGTTCTACTGTATTGTGGAATTCATAAGGGAGATTGTAGGTTATATCGTGATTGTTTTTATTAGCAATCACGAATATTTTTTGCTCTTTACCTTCTCTTATATATGCTACACAAGAGAGCATAGCCGAGTATGGAATAAACTTGCCGTCTTTAAGGCATGGGAGAGAATGTCGAAGCTCGCCCAACTTTTTATACCAGTTAATAAGTGATTTATCTTCATTGCCCCAAGGATAAAAGGCTCTGTTAAATGGGTCGCTACCACCTTGAAGCCCTGCTTCATCACCATAATAAATTGATGGAAAGCCAGGTAAAGTGTATTGCAAAACAGTAGCTGTTTTTAAAAGCCTTTTCGCAAAAGAATATTCACTCTCAGTTAATTTGTAGCTAGCCTGAATATCGCGTGGCTTATGCTCTAACTGGAAGTTAATAAGCCTTGTTAAAATTCTTGCAGTATCGTGAGTGCCAATGTGATTCATCAAAGAATCAAGTGCAGGTTTCGGATAGTTTTCGCAAACAGAAACAACTGTTTCCATAAAATTTTCTGCTACGCCATAGCGCATAAAATCAAGTATGGCATTAGCGAAGGGATAGTTCATTACGCTGTCTAACTGACCGCCTAATAAATATCTTCTTCTGCCACCGTGACTGAATTTATTTGTAGCATCTTCCCATACTTCGCCTATAACAAAATAATCTTTGTTAAGCGTTTTAACAGATTTATAAAGTGCATCTATAAATTTATCTGGTAATTCGTCAGCAACATCAAGTCTGTAACCAGACGCCCCAAGATTTAACCATTTTTCTAAAATTCCATTTTCACCTGTAATGAATTTGATGTAATCGTCATTTTCTTCATTTGTTTCAGGTAAAGTGTCAATTCCCCACCAGCTTTTGTAAGTACCATCGTCATTAAATGTAAACCATGGGGCAAACTCAGAGTCTTTTGAGTTGAAGGCTCCAACAGAGTTGTAACGATTTTCTCTGTTGAAATAAATGCTATCACTACCTGTGTGGCTGAAAACGCCATCAAGAATGACTTTTATACCATATTTTTCAGCTTCTTTACAAAGCTCTTTAAAATCGTTTTCATCGCCTAAAAGTGGGTCTATATTTTTGTAGTCAGCTGTGTTGTAGCGATGATTTGAATGTGCTTCAAAAATAGGGTTTAAGTAAAGAATTGTAGCGCCAAGATAAGCTATATAAGGAAGCTTTTCTTTAATTCCTTTTAAATCACCCTGGAAATAATCGTTATTTAAAATTTTACCTTCTTCATTTGGTTTCCATACAGGAGTATCTTGTGTGTTTTTATGAATTACGCGGTCGGTTGGAATATTTTTCTTTTGTTCTCCCGAAAAATTGAATCTGTCAGGGAAAATCTGATACATTATCCCGCCCTTGACCCAATCTGGAGTTTCAAAATCAGGGGAGTAGACAGTTTGTTGCCATTCTTTGCCGGTTGATGCAAAAACACCAACACCAGAAGAATGTAAATAAATATGATTTGTGCCAAATGGAGTTTCATAATTGAAATGGTAGAAATAAAGACCAGCGTTCTGGAAGGTGTAGTCAATTCCCCACCATTCCTCGTTCTCGCCATTCATACCACACCATAATAAATCGTGGTAAGAGTAGTTGTTAAAATCATCGTGAACAACCAAGGTTACTTTATTGCAATGTAAAGAACGTGGCATAAGAACAGAAAACCGCAAGTTTTCACCTGCGGCCGAACTACCGAATATTGATTTGTGCCTCAAATCTCTTGAATTAAAAGGTACAAAATTTGTCAAGTTAATCAATCCTCGTATCCGTTAGGGTTCTGGCTCTGCCATCTGTAAGAGTCAGCACACATTTCGTCAATTCCTTTTTCTGCTTTCCAGCCTAATTCTTTTTCTGCCTTTTGTGGATTTGAGTAACAAGTTGCAATATCGCCAGGGCGACGTGGCTGAACCACATAAGGAATTGTAACACCTGATGCCTTTTCAAATGCTTTAACAACCTCTAAAACGCTGTAACCACAGCCTGTGCCGAGGTTGTAGATATTAACTCCTTTAGCAGAGTAAGCTTTATCCAATGCCTTTAAGTGACCTTTTGCAAGGTCAACAACGTGAATGTAGTCACGAACACCAGTGCCGTCAGGGGTGTCATAATCGTCACCAAACACATTAAGGTGAGGACGTTTACCAACTGCAACCTGTGTGATATATGGCATTAAGTTGTTTGGTATTCCGTTAGGTGCTTCACCAATAGTGCCACTTTCGTGTGCACCAAGTGGGTTGAAGTAACGAAGAATACAAACTGACCATTCTGGGTCTGCTTTTGCTAAGTCGATAAGAATTCTTTCAATGAAATATTTTGTAGTGCCATAAGGATTTGTTGTACCACCTGTAGGCATTTCTTCATTAAGTGGTGAGACATTGTGTTCACCATAAACAGTTGCAGAAGAACTGAAAACGATTGTTTTACAGCCATATTTTGCCATTACTTCGCAAAGTGCAACAGTACCAGAAATATTGTTGTAATAATATAAAAGTGGTTTTTCACAAGATTCACCAACAGCCTTAAGACCTGCAAAGTGAATAACAGAATCAATTTCGTTTTCAGAGAAAATCTTTTCTAAGCCGTCTCTATCATTTATATCACATTCATAGAATTTGAAATCCTTACCTGTGATTTTTTTTATTCTGTTTAATGATTCAGGGCAACTGTTATAGAAGTTGTCGAGAATTATTATATCTCTGTCATTGTTTAAAAATTCAACTGCAGCGTGAGAGCCTATATAGCCTGCACCGCCAGTAATAAGTACTGCCATTTATAAAACCCCTTTTAATATTTTAATAAAAATTATCTATTAACCCATTTCACCAACAACGAATGAGAAACCAGGCTTTTTGGTTGTTTCTTCTTCAGTCATATCTGGTTCGTCATCTTCTTTTTCTGTAGTTGGCTTTGTTGTAGTTGGTGGTCTGGTTGTAGTTGGTCTTTGTTGTTGTGGACGAGTAGTATTTGGAATTTCTGTTTCATCCACTTCGAAAATTGAAGTTGTAGTTTCAGGTTTAGAAACATATTCTGTAAATGTTTCCTGTGGTCTTTGTGGTCTGGTAGAAGGTTCTGTAGTAGCTCTTGTTGTGTCTTCTTTTGTAGTTGAAGAAGATGCAGAAGGCTTCTTTGTGTTTTGTGGAGCAGTGCTTTCTGTTGTCTGAACTACTTGTTGTAAAGCTTCTGTTTCAGGTTCATCATCTGTTGAAACCATATAGCCACTGAATTTAAAGCCGACAACAACACAAGCTATTACAGCTAAAACAAGAATTGCAATAGAAGCAATCATACCATTTCTGCTAAGTGAAGCAGTAGGACGCATTTCAATTGCGAGCTCAGTTTCAATTTGTGCAGCTTCATATTTTTCTACTTCTTCCTCAGGTGCTTCTGATTTGAATACATACTCATCAATATATTTGTCTATGAGATTATAAAGCTCAACGGATGCCTCTTTAACTAAGTTTGGAACACTTTCGTCAGCACTTGCAATAAGCTTTCTCACAACAACCTTATCATCAACAGCAACACCGATAAAAGCGTAGTAGCTGAGTGTGATATCGCCTTTTTTCTCTCTGAATATAGTAGAGATAGTTGCACCGATTTCTGCATTTCGCAATTCTTTAGCACCACGAGCTAATTCAGCAGAGTATTCTTTTGGTTCAGTAATACCTCTGTCAGTAACAAATGGTGTGAAAATAACTCTGTCGCCACCCTCAAGAGTTTTTAATTTTTCCTGAAGAGTTTGTGCAGCCGGAGTTGTAGGAATAGCAATCGTCAAATCGTATTGAACGAGCTTTTCAACAACAGAACGAGCTTTTTCTAAAATATCATCTGTAAGGTCTTCTTCAACAGAAACTACTGAAGTTGATTTTCTCTTGATAAATGGAAAATCAGAGTTTTTAAGAAGATTTGCACTGGTATCCTTCTTTAAAGGAAGCACAACAATATATTTGCCTTCAGAAACAACATAGAAACCGCTGTAAAGACCGTCTGGGGTTAAAAGCTCAGTAGCTTCGTTCGGCACAAGCATGTGTGATTTTCTTGTTTTCTCATCAGAAATACTTGCTGGTATTCTGCTCTGAATTCTTGAACTGTAAGCAGGGGTGAAATTAAAAGCTTTTATAAGAATTGGCTTGAATTTTAAGAAAAGAGAATTTTCAATACCCAAAATAACAGCGTCATTATCATCAATAGAAGAAGAAACCGCTTCAAAGAATGAGTTTGCGTTTGAAAAGCTTTCGAAATAAAGTCCTGCACCATCAAGAGTTTCAATAACAGATTTTTTTACTTCAGAAAGAGTAAAACTGTCACGCTCAAATGAAAATGCTTTAATTTTCAATTCAGTTACACCTCGCAATTAGTATAAATACCACTTAGGGTCATCTTTATATGGATTTTTAGATTGATTGCTATAATAGGAAGAAGGGTATTTTACAGGAGTTTCTTTCTTTTTGGCAAGAGAAACATCAACCTCTTCACTTTCACCCTCACGCACCATTCTTGCGATAACTATAAGTCTTGCGTTATTAAATTCATAAGTACATGTGCAAAGGGTTATTATATTATCTGTTGGAAGAATATCAACACCTGTATCATATAGCTTTCTTTTATCAACTTCAACTAAATATTCCTCAAAACAAGTATCAGAGCACTGATTGAAAGTAAAGTCGAAGAAATAACCGTTATCACCTTTTACATCACCATTTGTTATGATTGCTGCATAAATTTTCCATTTGTGCTTTTCATACAAGGTGTTGAACTCAATTACAGGGTGTTTCTTAAAGAAATCAATTGACTTGTAATTCTCAATAGTGGCAAAACGTGAACCATCATTCATGTTGTGACCATAAATAAGAATGTTTCTGTCAAGTGGGTTAAGATTAGCAATATATGTTGCGTAAATTTCGCCGTAACTTGTGTATTTTCCGTGGAAGTCGTGATTTAAATAGTATTTGTTGTTATCGGCTTGAACTACAGGCATATCAACCTTAGTTCCATCTATTTTTATATATCCTACGGTATCAGGGTTTTCTGCATAATACAACGCATATTCATGATTGAAACCGACGGGAAAGACTATATCTAAAAGGTGTGGATATTTTTCATAAAGATAAGCCCACGCTTCCTCTTCTGTCATATTGTTTAATTCTTTGGTTACTTCCTGGGGAATAATGAGGTCAACCTCTTTTTTCTCCTGTGTGTAAACCAAGTAACTTTCAAAACCACGTTTACCTATAAAGAAAGCTGAAACCAAAACGGCGAAAGCAGAAACAATTGAAATAATCTGTTTTAACTTTCTGAGTGCGAATTTTCGCTTTATTCGCTTTTTTATAGCTGCTTTCTTTGGAGTGTTTGCGCGGATTACCGTTTCTTCAAAGTTGTCAAAATGAACAAGACTCTTAGAAGCTTCGGTTTTATTATTATTCTGCATAATTTTTGTCACCTAAAAATTCAAGAATTGTTTTTACCGCAGTAAACCTATTTTTATAGCGTACATTTTCTGTAAAATTGTTTTGTAGCTTTATTACCTCAGTTTTATTGTTATAAGTAATTGAAATATATATAAGACCTACAGGCTTTTTTGTGTTGTCTGAAGTAGGGCCCGCAATACCAGTAATGCCTACTCCGACAGAAGTGTTCATAAGCTTTACTATGCCACAAGACATTTCTCTGGCAGTTTCTTCACTTACGGCACCAAAGTTTTTTAAGGTTTCTTCTTTAACACCTAAAACATTGTGCTTTATATCGTTACTGTAAGAACAGACGCCACCCATAAAAATTTCTGAAGAACCACTTACTTCAGTTATTATTTTGCTGAGCCATCCACCTGTGCAGGATTCTGCTGTGCTTAGTGTGAGGTTTTCGTTTTTGAATTTTTCTACAACCTTTTCACCAAGAGCTATTAATTCGCTTTCAACCATTCATAACACCATCTGAATTTATAAAGATTTTTTTAATACCGTTAACAGCTTCTTCGCAGAGAGCATCAATATCGAGTGGTGCTTCTGCATTTTCTATATCAGCTAAAATCGGCTTTGTTTTAGGGTGTTTAGGTGTGAATACCGTGCAACAATCTTCATAAGGCTGAATTGAAATCTCAAATGTATTAATCTGCCTTGAAATTCTGATTATTTCTTCTTTATCCATACCGATAACTGGTCGGAATACCGGAAGTGAAGATACGGCGTCGGTACAACCTAACGCAAGCATAGTTTGACTTGCAACCTGTGCAACGCTTTCTCCGGTAATAAGAGCGTGACAATCAATTTTTTCTGCTAACATATTTGCAATTCGCATCATAAAACGACGCATAATAAGTGTAAAACAATCTTCAGGACATTTTTCTTTGATTTCTTCCTGAATATGTGTGAAAGGAACTGTGTAAAGAGAAATTCTGCCACTGTAAAGAGCAACCTTTGAAAGAAGCTCATGAACCTTTTGCTCTGCTCTTTCAGAAGTGTATGGAGGAGAAGCAAAGTGAATTGCAGAAAGGTCAATACCACGTTTTGCCATCATATACCCTGCAACAGGGCTATCAATACCGCCAGAAATAAGAAGAAGGCCTTTGCCGGATGTGCCAACTGGCATACCACCAGCACCTTTTGTCTGGTTGCCCCTTATGTAAGCCTCTTCGCGGATTTCAACTGTTACTGTGATTTCAGGATTGTGAACATCAACAGTAAGATGTGGAAAGGTATCTAAAAGTCTTTCACCAAGTCTTGCAGAAATCTCAGGAGAGGTGAGAGGGAATTTTTTATCTGCTCTTTTTGCTTCAACCTTGAAGGTTGAAACTTCTTCAAGCTGGTCTTTTAAATAGACAGGTGCTAAATCCAATATTTTATCAATATCTTTTTCAGTTACTGCAGCACGTGAAAAGCCTGCAATACCGAAAACGTGAGAAATCTCATAACATACTGCTTCAAAGTCAATTTCCTCATCAACTGGGGTTATTGTTATTGTTGACTGTGATTTTTTGAATTGAAAGTTGCCATATTTTTTAATGCGCCAACGAATGTTTTTAACTAAAACATCTTCAAATGTAGAACGGTTCAATCCTTTTAAAGCTAATTCGCCGTCTTTTATAAGAATAATTTCTTTCATATTTATCATTTTCCGTATTTCTGATTAATTTCTTTTATTGCTTCAATGAGAAGTGTAACTTCTTCTTTTGTGTTATATCTTGAAAAGCTGATTCTTACAGCTGAATCGATTAGTTTGCTGTCTAACTCCATAGCTGTAAGCACAGGACTTCTGTGCCCCATTTTACAAGCAGAGCCTGCAGAAATCTGAATGTTTCTTTCACTCATAAAATTAACTATTGGCTGACTTGGTAAACCGAGAATTGAAATATTTAAAATGTAAGGTATAGCATCGTCTGGTGAATTGATTTTTACACTTTTTAAATCTTTTATGCTTTCTATTAGATAGCTTTTTAATTCAGCAACCTTGTAGGAGTTTGCTTTAATGTCTCCAACTTCTTCTGCTGCGACACCAAACCCCATAATTGCTGGCGTAGCCTGTGTACCGGCAAAAATATTACTTTCCTGTTCGCCACCAAGCATATATGGTTTGATAATATTTTTGGCTTTTAAATAAATTCCGCCAACGCCTTTAGGGCCGTGAATTTTGTGAGCGCTTATGGTAATAATATCTGCACCAAGAGAATTCGGTGAAACAGGAATTTTGCCGAAAGCCTGAACACAGTCAGAATGAATTAAAGCAGGTGCTTTTGCTCTTTTAACTGCTGAGCGAATTTTTGAAACAGGCATTACAGAGCCGATTTCATTATTTACTGCCATCATTGAAACTAAAATAGTTTTATCATTGATTGCTGAAAACAAATCAGATTCGTTTATGTTGCCGTTTTTGTCTGGCTTCAGTCTTATAACCTCAACACCATTTTGCTCAAGTTTTTTTATAGGCTCTGAAACGCTTGGGTGCTCAATAGAGGTGGTAACAATTCTGTTGCCGAGTCTTTTTTGTTTTTCAAAAGCTCCAAAAATTGCGGTGTTGTTAGCCGCTGTGCCGGATGAAGTAAAAAAGAAATTTTCCTGAGGGCAACCTAAAAGAGAAGAAACTTGCTTTCTGGCTTTATTGAGTGCATTGTTTGCATCAGTACCTAAAGAGTGAAGCGAAGACGGATTACCCCAACATTCTCTAAGAGAAAAGTTGACAGCGTCAATTACATTTTCACTAGGCTTTGTAGTAGCACTATTATCAAAATAAGCCAAAGAGCATACACCTCCATTTAACCAATAAATTATACTATATAAAAGAGGATTTGTAAATGCTTTTAATGAAGTTTCCTTACGAAAAAAATGAATAATTTTTTAAATTTTTGGAAAAAATAAAATTTGGGTGATAAATATGAAAAAAAGCAGAAGAAAAACTATAAGAATAACATCATTTTTAGTGGCGATAATGGTGTGTCTTGTAACACTTAGTGCGATAAGTACTGTGAATTACGTAAAAAGTAGCAGACTTTTAAAAGCCTCAAGAGAAAGAGCTTTAACAGAATTAGGTACACAATTAGACACAATAAGCCTGAATTTGGATAAATGCTTATATGCCTCAACTTCACCTATGATAGCGGGGATTTCTACTGAAGTCTGGCGAGCTTCAACTGCAGCAAAAACAAATCTTTCAGAAATTACAGATGGTGAAGCAGAGCTTTCGAGTATATATAAATTTCTCTCTCAGGTTGGCGAATATACAATGACACTTAATGAAAAAAGTGCTAAAGGTGAAAAATTTTCAAAAGAAGAAATCAAAAATCTGAAAACTTTAGGCGAATATGCAAAAAAGCTAAGTGACGAAGTAAATTATTTAATAAGCGAAGAGCAGAATGGCGATTTAAGCTTTGAATATGTAAAATCAACACTCAAAGAGGATACAGAAAACGAGAAGCTTTATTTAGGACAGGAGCTTGATGATGCTACACAAACTATGACGGATTACCCCACACTTATTTATGATGGTCCTTTTTCAGATAATATAGACACTAAAAAATCTGCTTTGATTGAAAATTTGCCAGAAATTTCTAAGGAAGAAGCTCTTAGAAAAGCGGCAATATTTTTGAATATAAATGAAACAGAGCTTTATTTTTTAAGTGAAAGTAAAGGGAATCTTGATTGCTATAATTTTTATAATACTTCACTTACAATTTCTGTAACAAAAAAAGGCGGAATAGTAACTTATATGCTTTATTCACGCTTTGCAGATGAAAGCACATTAACACACGAAGAAGCAATAGAAAAAGCAAGATTTTTTCTTAATCAGCGTGGCTACAAAAATATAAAGGAAAGCTATTACGCTGTAGTAGATGGCATTATGACAATCAATTTTGCTTTTTATGAGAACGATATAATTTATTACACTGATTTAATAAAAGTAAGTGTAGCACTTGATAATGGTGATATAACAGCATTTGATTCTACAGGTTATTTAATGAATCACACCAAGAGAAGTGAAAAAGGTAAAAATAAATACACAATAGAAGAGGCAAAAAAGCTTCTTAACACTTCACTAAAGGTAAAATCCTCAAAAAAAGTGTATATTCCAACAGATTTTGGAACAGAAATTTTTGCTTATGAATATCATTGCATAGCACCAGATGAAAAAGAAATTTTAGTTTATATTGACCCAAAAACTGGTGTAGAAGCAGAAATTTTAATTCTTCTTTACAGTGATAATGGTGTTCTTACAAAATAAAAGTAATAAAAAAGAGTATTTGTGAAAAAATAAAAAAGAAAGGATGTGAAATCAATGAAAAAGATTATAACACTTAGCGTTGCAGTTCTTTGTGTTGCTTTGGTTGCTGTTTTGTTCTATGGTTGCGGTAATGACACAGAGGATATGACAACAACTACAACTGAAGGTACTTCTTCTGACATGACTGATATTGTAACATTACCTGATGTCAGTGATGGTATGGTTACTGATGTTTCAGGTGAAAATGAAAACGGATTAGTAGGCGATATCGTAACTGATGTATCAGAAGGTGTTTCAGAAGGCGTATCTGATATGAGAAGTGCAATGAGATAAAAAATTAAAAGAACTGAAGAATTCTTTGAATTTTTCAGTTCTTTTTTATTTTTAAGGTTTTAAGATACTCTTTTTGTTCTTTTGTTATTCTGTAGCTCTCAATAGCTTTTTGGATGGTTTTGTTATGTACCCATAATGGCAATTTTTTATTTTCAAGAAACTTTATTGTAGTGTCATATTGCTTAGCGAGTGCAGTTGCAAAATACCAGGCAATCATCATATTTACATAATATTCATCTGACCTTATTTCAGATATTTTTGTAATATATGAAACATCGAAGCTTTCATCAAGATAGTAAGCCATATACATTTTGATTGCAAATCGGATTGTATATGGATGGGAAGAATTTAACCATATATTTAGCTGCTCTGGTAAAATATCAAGATGCTTTTTAAAGATTTTAATGCTCATGATGTCGCATACAGCCCAATTATCTACATAAGGCAAGAATTTGTTTAAAGCGTCTATTGTTTCGCCATAATTTTTTGTGTTTTCAAGCAATAAAGCGTGTAAAATATTTTCTTCTAGATATTTATGTGGTAATGAATTTAAAAATTTATTTGCAAAGTCAGTGTTTCTGATTTCTTTTTCATATCTTCGTAAAACAGGGACTCTTACACCGATAATATCCTCCTTTTCTACATTGGGGATAAGCTTGCTGTTAAAATCTCTATATTCTTTATCCTGAAAAGAAAATAAATCCTCTAGTATTCTATTCATAAAATCACCAATATAATTATAGTACTTTTTAGCTTCTTTGTAAATTGACTTTTTAGTATAATTATGGTAGATTATTTTTATAAATGCTGGGAGATGAAGATATGAGTAAAGAAAAAAAAGATACTAAAAATAAAAGTAATAAAAAAATATTGTGTAATATTGTTAAAACAATTGCTGTGTTACTTGCGGCTTTAGTTGTAGTAATGATTGGTGCAGCTGTTTTGTGCTATACTTCAGAAGGCGAAGCCCCATTGAAAGAAGAGATGACCAATCCATTTATTAAAACTGAAAAAACCTTTGTTTCAGCACACCGTTCAGGTGCAGATATTGCTCCTGAAAATACAATGATGGCTTTCCAGTACTGTGTGCAGAATGAAAATTTTAATGTTGACACATTTGAATTTGATTTGCATATCACAAAGGATAATAAGCTTATTTTACTGCATGATGATACATTAGACAGAACAACAAATGCCAAGGATGAATTTGGTTATGAAAAAGTAAAGCCAAGCGAAAAAAACTTTGAGGAATTAAAGGTTCTTAATTTCGGTGAGAACTTTGAAACCCCTGATGGTAAATACCCATACAGAAATCTTCGTGGTAACGATATACCAGAAAATCTTAAGGTAGTTCTTTTAGAGGATGTGCTTGATTATCTTGAGAGTAATGGTGATTTTACTTACATAATTGAAATTAAGGATAAAGGTGAAAATGGCTTTAAGGCTGCAGATGAGCTTTATAGAATTTTAACTGAAAGAAAATTACTTCAAAAGGTGGTTTTCGGTACATTTAATGGTGATGTAACAAAATATGTTGATGAAAATTACCCTGATATGCTTCGTTCTTCATCTATTGTAGAAGTAGTTCTTTTCTATTTAGCAGCAGCTTATAATATTGATTTGAATGAAGGTTTTTATAAATTTGATGCGTTACAGATTCCTACAAATCAATACGGAATTTTAATGCTCGGTTCAGAACGAGTAATAAATTATGCTCACAGACACAATTTAGCAGTTCAGTACTGGACTATAAACGAAGAGGATGAAATAAAGCGACTTAGTGAAATTGGTGCAGATTGTATTATGTCTGATGTTCCTGATTTGGCTTATGATGTTATAAATAATTAAAAAAGATAGGGGTGATAGTTTTTGCTATCACCCCTGAGGAGTTTTTATGGTAAAGGATATGACAAAAGGCAGTCCTATGAAAATAATCATAAGATTTTGCCTTCCACTGATGCTTGGTAATTTATTCCAACAGTTTTATAATATGGCAGATACAATTATCGTTGGTAAGTTTGTTGGTAAAACTGCACTTTCTGCAGTTGGCTCTGTGGGACCTCTGAACTTTCTTGTAATTGGCTCTATACTTGGTCTTTGCACAGGCTTTGCAATTCCTATAGCTCAGAGCTTTGGTGCACAGAATTTTAAAAAATTAAGAAAAATTACTGCGAATATTATTTACACAAGTATTGCTATGGGCATATTGCTCACAATAGTGGTTGTAGCGTTCACAAAACCACTTTTAAGAGTTCTCAATACACCGGATGATATTTTCGAAGATGCATATAATTATATTGTTATAATTTTTCTGGGTATTGGCGCTACAATGCTTTATAATATAGTGTCAAGCATAATTCGCTCGTTGGGTGATAGCAAAACACCACTTTATTTCTTGATTTTTTCATCACTTTTAAATATTGGACTTGATTTACTTTTAATTATTGTATTTAAAATGGGTGTTAGTGGTGCGGCAATAGCAACAGTAATTTCTCAGCTTGTTTCGGGAATTCTTTGCCTTGTGTTTGTAATTAAAAATTACCCAATGCTTCACTTTAAAGAGGGTGACAAAAAACCAGATTTTAAATGTATAAAAGAGCTTGTAGGCAATGGTGTTCCAATGGCACTTCAATGCTCAATAACTGCTATTGGTTCTGTAATGCTTCAATCTTGTGTTAATACATTAGGCTCAAATGCTATTGCGGCTATGACTATAGGTGCAAAAACTCAGCTTATGATAGTTTTGCCATCAGAAACAATAGGTATTACTATGGCAACATATTGCGGTCAGAATTTGGGAGCAAGAAAATACGACAGAATTAAAAAGGGTATTTTCAGTGCTACAATTCTTGGTATAGCATATTCTGTTGTTGCATTTTTTATTGCAAGATATTTAGGTTCATTTATCGGGCTCTTGTTTATAGATGGAAGTGAAGTAGCAGTTTTAGAGCTTTCACAAAGATTTTTAGATACTTGTGCATGGTTTTACCCAATACTCACATTTATTTTCATTTATCGTAATGCACTTCAAGGCTTAGGTTATGGCACAACTGCAATGTTTGCCGGTTTTTTCGAACTTGCTGCGCGTGGTGGTGTAGGCTTCGGATTTGTATTAGAATATGGCTTTGCAGCTGCATGCTTTGCAAACCCTGTTGCTTGGTTTGCGGCAGATATATTGCTTGTGCCAGCATATTTTGTGGTGATGAAAAAATTGAAGAATAGTTTTTTGATAGAAGAGAAACTAGGTGGAAATAATGATTGATTATATTGCAATAGAAAGCTGTATAAAAAAAGCTGGTAAAATGATTTTAAATGCAAATTTAGAAAATGCTTCCGTTGAAAAGAAAATTGGAGATGCAAATTTCTGTACAGAATATGATGTGAAGGTTCAGAAATTTTTAATTGATGAGCTTTCAGCAATCTTACCAGAAGCATCATTCTTCGGCGAAGAAGATACAAGCAACAATGTAAGAGATTTAAACAAAGAATATATATTTTACATAGACCCAATAGACGGAACAACAAATTTTATGTTTAATTACTATCATAGTTCTGTTTCAGTAGGGCTTTCAAAAAACGGTGAAATGATTGCTGGCTTTGTTTACAATCCATTTGTAGACAAGCTTTATAAAGCGATTAAAAATCAAGGTGCTTTTCTTAATGATAAAAAGCTTAACATAAAGGATTTGTCTGTTGACGAAGGAATTGTTGCATTTGGATGTGCAAGATATAATGAATGTGACATTAATATATTATTTGAAACAGTAAAAGATTTATTTTTAAAAAGTCTTTCAATAAGAAGTGGTGGATCGGCTGCTATAGATATAAGCAGAGTTGCAGAGGGTAGTAATGTTATTTATTTAGAATACAGATTACAGCCGTATGATTTTGCAGCGGCATCTGTAATAATAGAAGAAGCTGGCGGCATTATAACAAGAATAGGCGGTGGCAAAATATCTCTTACAGAGCCTTGTTCAATCTTAGCAGGTACTAAAAAAGCGCACAAAGAGGTAATGAAAATCGCAAAAGAAAAAGGCTACAACAGCGATTTTTAAATTAACAAACATTGTCAAAAAAATTTTTAAATATTTTCACTCTTTTAGAAAATAATATGATTACAAACGCAAATCAAATCTTCAAAAAGGAGTGAAAAGAAAATGGCATCAAAGAAAAATGTAGTTCCAGAAGCTCGTGAAGCTCTCAACAGATTTAAGATGGAAGCTGCTTCTGAAGTAGGCGTTAACCTTAAGCAAGGTTACAACGGTGATTTAACATCTCGTCAGGCAGGTAGCATCGGCGGTCAGATGGTTAAAAAGATGATCAAATCATACGAAGAAGGCATGAAATAAGAAATTTCTTGTTTTGAATAAAAAAGGCGACAACTACCTAGTAGTTGTCGCCTGATTTTTATTGACTATTTTATTTGTTCAATAGAAAAATCAACGAGCTTTTTCATTTTTGGTTCTGCCTCAATAGCCTTTGAGAAAAAATGCTTTTTATCTTCTAGCATTTCTACATCTGTTGCCATAATGTAATAAATAGCAAATCTGTGTAATGCAGGAAGTGTGCAGAAAACATCATCACATTCCAGTATTTCTGAACAATACAAATTCGTGAGAAAGAGCCTTGATATGTCATAAAACCTGTTTTGGAATTCTTTGAAATTTTCAACAGTTAAATTCGCATTGAGAAACCATGAATTTGCAATCAAATTGAAAGCAAAAGAACATTGATTGAAAGAACTAATTTCATCCGGTGATGTTATGTTCAAAACATTTTCTGCTGTTTTCGCTTCTGATAAATTTAAAGAGGACAAAAGCTGGTCAGTACCTTTTTTTGATAAATTAAGAAAAGGCTCAGAGATAGGAATATTTAGTTCAAGCAATCTGTTGAAGGCTACAGGAGCAAAATTTTCAGCATCTGCTAATTCTGAGAGTATTTTTGTTGCAATTTTTTTGTCAGTTGTATTTAAAAGTCTTGCTGAAATTCCTAAAGCACCTGGAAGAACAGTGAATAAATCAGCAGTTTCATAAGTGCAGTTTTTAGAAAGGGCTTTGCTTATATGGAGAACAGCATAATTATATTGTGAAAGCTCAGCTTCGGTTCCAGAGTCTTTTAAATTGAATAAGCTCATAAGAGTGTTTTGGGCAAAGCTTTTGATTTCAACAGAATTGAGATTGCTTTCTACAATAGAAAACCATTTTTCAAAATTTTCTGCACTGCTATGTATAATATCAACACTTTTCAAGTGAGAAATGGCAGAGCTTGTGTTTTCTGAATGAAACAGTGAATCTGAAAGCAAAAGCTCAATTTTATCTTTATGAAATATATGTGTTGTTATAAGTGAGCTTGCAAATAATTCTCGTGGTAAATCGTTTTTATCTAAGGCTTCATATTTTTTAAAGGCTTCAAGATAATTATCAGAATACTTTAATGTTGCCTCGTAGTCGTTGTTTTTGTAAAAATACTCGGCACAGATGTAGCTTGTATCTAAAGCGACAAAATATGAATCAGAAAAGTTTTCAAAAACGAAAGTTATCCATTCTTTTGTTTCTGGTAAATTGTTTTTTGTAGCATATTGAGTACACTTTCTTGAAATAACGGGGCCAAAAATATTTCTTGCTTCAGAATTTTTTTGTAAACCCTTTAAGTGTTCAATGGCTATTTTTGAATAGTGAATACTTTCTTGCTTTAATAAATAAACAGAATCAAGAATTTCTAAAATAACACGTGTATTGTCAGGATTGTTGTTGTATTCTTTCTCTAATAATTCAAGATTTCTTTTCGTTTTAATTTTTAAATGATTGTTATCAACAACAGCATAACCATCGTGATTGAAGATAATGCTGGATAAAATGATTGATTTTGTTGTGTCATTAATAGGGATAAACTCGTGAATAGCTTTTTGGTATTTATAACCTTTTCCAAGACGAAAAATTCGTGATACAAAAAAATCAGAGTATGAGGATTTCATCTCAGGGTCAGTAAAATTTCTTATAACAATATTTACAAAATCGTATTTATCATATTTGCTGTCTTTAACAAGAGATATTAAATCCTCAACATTTCCAGCAAAATATTCATCAGCATCAATAGTTAAACACCATTTGCCACGACAGCGCTCAATTACCGCGTTTCTGGCTTTTGAAAAATCATTAACCCAAGTAAAATCAAACACCAAATCAGCAAATTTTTGGGCAATTTCTTTTGTGTTATCGGTTGAGCCAGTATCAGCAATAACTAACTCGCAGGGGATTGCATTGCGAATTGGTTCGAGTGCTTTTAAACACTTTTCTAAACACCGTGATTCATTTTTTACAATCATACCTATTGATAAAAGTGGTGAATTTGTCATATAAAAACTCCTAAATTAGTCTTCTATCAGGTGAGCAACCTGCTTGTAAACAGGGCTTTGCTTAATAGCAATAAGCGCTGGGTCATCCTCAGCGTAATTGCTAAGAAGTGCTTTTATGTTTTTTGCCATTTCAAGCAATTCTGGTGAAGCAGATAATTGTTTGTCTCTGGCTAATTTTGTTTGTTCCTTTTTGAATTCTTCAAGAGTAAATGTAACAAGCTGTTTTAATTCGGTTGCTTGCTTTATTGCCTGACGAAGCAAAGAAATCTTTTCTTTGAAATCTTCTGCTTCAATTGCGAGGACATAATAAATTGCAAATTGATGAGAGGTGGGGAGAGTGCAGAAGGTTTCTTCATTTGCTAAAATATCGGCATTATATAAATTTGTAAGCAATAATTTAGAAATTTCATAAAATCTGTTTTTGAATTCTATTAAACTTTCTTCATTCGAACTTTTTTCTTTTGACCAGAAAGATATTAATAAATTGAAAGCAAAAGAAAGTTGGTTGAAGTCAGAAAGAGCTTCAGCAGAAGTATATTTTAAAATAATATCTTCTGGATTTTTATGATTTTCAATTATATCATCGAATAACTTCTGAAGCTTTTCAAGAGCTATTCTGTAAAATTTGTTTGATACATTAAAATTATTTTCTAATATTTTCAAGAAAACACGAGGGGGAATTTCATCAAAGTTTTCAAGGCTTTCAACTAATCTTTTAGCATCGTTGATGTCTTCTGTAACAGCAATTTTTGCGTAGAGACCTACATTGTTATTTAAAACAGTGTATTTTTTTAAGTGATTGGTGTCTGCATGTTTAGACGAAAATTCACTGAAAAGAAAATCGCGCATCATATCGGTAACGCTATCTGAGAAAGAGTCTGAGTGGAGCTTAAGGATTTTTATGGCTTCATCGCTGTCAATTTTAGAAAGAGTATTCAACCAATCAATTATTGCTTCTTTGTAAGCAGAAGAAATGTCTGTGTTTTTTAAATATTCTATAGCAGAAGCGGTGTTGCCATTTTCAATAGCAGCTTTTGCAATAAGCACAGTAATATTTTGCTGATATAGCTCGTGTGAAAAAAGCATTGATGAAATCATGCTCTCGACTGTGTTATTTTTTCTTCCTTCAAAATTCTTGATGTTTTCAAGATATTGTTTTCCTGTTGCCTCAGCTAATTCGAAATTTTCAATAGAAAATAACCACTGGGTGTAAAGGTATGTTGTATCTATTAATGTGAATGATGAGTCAGGTAGATTTTTATAGGTCCAGTCAAACCACTCTGAAACTTCTGAAAAATTGTTGGAAACTGCATATTGAAGAATTTTTCTTGCTATTGCTGGTGCAATTAATTTCCAGTCAGCAGAATTTTTATTCAGTTTAGAGATAAAATTCATTCCTAAAACTGATTTTTCATAACTTTCTTTTTTAGAAACGTGTGCAGATTCAATTAATTGAAGAATTATAGTAGCATCATCTGGTGTTTTCTGGTATTCAATTTCTAAGAGTGCAAGGTTTCTTTTAGCTTTTTCTTTTGATAAATCAGCATCAATTGTTGCATAACCATCATGAGCAAAAATCGTTTTTGAGAGAGTTACACAAGTGCTCATATCAATGTTGTTAAGCTTTTCGTGAATTGCACCCGTATATCTTACATTTGGGGCTAATTTAACGATTCTTATAGCAGAAAAATCATTATAGAGTCCCTGCAGAGTTATTGAAGAATAATTACGCTTTACAAAAGTAGCACAGCTGTATTTAAGGTTAGATTTATCAGTAACAAGAGCTATGAGCTCATCTGGTGACGACTCTAAATATTCGTCTGCGTCGAGTGTCATAAACCATATTCCTTTGCAACGGTCCATAACAGCATTGCGTGCTTTTGAAAAGTCATTAACCCATGGAAAATCAAAAAGAGTATCTGCATATCTCGACGCAATCTCTTTTGTGCTATCGGTTGAGCCGGTATCGGCAATAACTAATTCGCAAGGAATCGCACTGCGAAGTGGTTCTAATGCTTTTAAGCATTTTTCTAAGCAACGAGATTCATTTTTTACGATCATACCAATAGATAAGAGCGGTTGAGCAGACATAGCAAATACTCCCTTTTGAATCATATAGAATTATGAAATTGTAATTTTTTGTGAGCCAAGTGTAGTACCATCAGAAGAGTGAATTGAGAAGGTTACTGTGTAGCCCGAAGTTGTTGTTGGAGGGTAAACCATTACGGTGCTTGGATTGTCTTTTGTGAAAGTAACTGTTGTAGATGAAGAGTAATCATATTGAGTAGTGTATTTTATAGTTATTTTTTCATCATAATATGTTTCATCTAAAGCAATTACATGGAAATAAGCACTGCCCAAGTGGCTTACACTCTCAAGTGAGGTTTCAGTATCAGTTGAAGATGTGTTAACAAAGAATTTAAAAGATGAGTCGCTTGATGTACCCAAAAGCTCTGTCTTTAAATCAACACTGTTTCTGTAATTTATTTTTGCGAGCTCTGAGAGGTAAGTTACAGTTGTTTCATTATCAGCTGAAAGATTTTCTGTAACATATAAATACTTTGCTTCGTTGAGTTTTTCAGAAGAATCTGAATATTTTTTTAGCTTTGCAAGAATTTCTATAGCTTCGCCATACTTTTTGTCTTCAATTAAAGAAACAGCTTTTCTGTAAGAACATTCCTTAACCATTTCTTTACTGTCGCCATAATCTTCTAATTGCTTGAATAATTCTTCAGCCTTTTCATATTTACCTTTTTCAAGATATTTCTTAGCAATAGAATAGTCACATATCTGAAGCTTTGTTGCTATATCTTCATTGTAACCTTTAAGCTCATTTAAAATTAACTTTGCTGCAGCGTAGTCTTCAGCTTCAACGAGTAAAAGTGCATTTTGATATTTGCATTCTTTAATTCTTTTTGCTGAATCCTGATAATCGCCAAGGTCTTCAAAAATTTCTACGGCTTCGGTGTAGTTTTTGTTGTTTTGAAGTTCAACAGCAGAATTATACCTAGTTTCAATTATATATTCTGGTAAAAATCTTACTGCATTAATAACTATAACAGTAGCTATGAAAGCGAGGATTATTACAAGGACTTTATTTTTGTTGCTTTTCTTTGGAACTAAAGTCGTTTCTCTGTTAGGGTCATTTTTTCTAGCACGGTCAAATTTGCTTGCGAGCTTCTGGAATTCTTCAGTTTCTGTGTTAACAGTTTTAATCTCTTTAAAACGTTCATGACGTGCAATATCATCCTGCTCTTCTCTGGTAAGCTCAGGATATTCCTGGGTTTTTGCTACTCTTGCAGCTTCTATATCATCACTGGAAACATCAATTACGTCATCGCTTTCAGCAATGGTATTTTCGCTATCTGATTCGTAAATAAAAGGATTATTTTGTTGTGGTGCTTCTTCTTGGGTTTCACCATCAAATATATTACCGAGTGAAGAAGCGGAGCTTACTGTTTCATTTTCTTCTGTAACAATATCGATTGTTGAGAAATTTTCTTGTTCAGAAATTTCTTCCTCAGCTACTTCTGGAATAGAAGCTTCAACAGAAGCATCTTCCTGAGAATTATTCAATGTATTGTTGTCAGAGATTTCTGTAACATCAGTAATTTCTTCAAGAACAGTATCGCTTTCAATTACCTCAATTAAATCTGTTTCAATAGTTCCTTCGTGTTCTGCAGGTTCAGTATCAGTGTTTCTTTCAACAATTTCAAGAGGAATATCTGTAACAGGTTCTTCCTTTATAATTACAACAGATTTTGTTTCTTCAACTGCTTCGTCAGCCTCTTCACCTTTTAAGCTTTCTTCAAGGAAAGAATAAGCTGTGATTTTGAGTTTTTCAGCAGTATTCTGTGTGCCCTGTATAGAGGTGTAATTACCCTCTTCAAGTATATTTGCAAGAATAATGAAATTCTCAGCATTTGCCATAAGGAAGTCGTATTTTGCTCTGTTCTTTTCAAAGAACATAACAATACAGCGATAATAAATTTCAAGATTTCTTATATCTGTTGTGAGAATGCCTGTGAAAACAGTGTGAGAAGCAACATCTGATTTAATTTTATCGAGCTTCTTTGCACCAATTTCGTTAGCGTGCTCAGGTGAAACAAGATAACATTTTGATGGATTGAAAATGAGAGAATTATTGTTGCGCTCATTATATTTATCAGCAAATTCAGACAAATCTCTTCTGAACTTAAGGGCTTCTTCCTGAATTTTTAAAATTAAAGAAACTTGTGTTTTAATTTTTTCAGCATCAGCGTTTTCAAAAGCATTAATATGAATTTTTGCAAGAGCTAATTCGAGCTTTTCCATTTCGTCATTGGCAATTTCCAAAATAGCAGGAAAATCGCTGTCTGGAACTAGCTCAATAGCAAAAATGATTTTTTCATAAATATCTTTAAGAGATGTAGAGTCTTCATCAAAATTAAAACCATCGCCCAAAGCTTTATATAAGAGAGCTTTGTGATTGCTACCATCACTTACAATGGCTTTCATAAGATAATCTGAAGATTCTGCTAATCTGCCTTCTTTATAACAATGAATACCTAAAAGAAGATTTTCCTCTGCTTTTGGATGAAACATACCACAGCTTGAGCAAAAATAACCATCTTCATTTTTCTGTAAATAAGCGTTTTTGCACTTTTCACAAAGAATTTTTTCCATAGTTACCTCCGTAAATGCGGAATAGTATTTTGAAAGTATTTTGAAATCTACTAAAAGAAATCAATATTCACTATATGATAACATAAATCGAGTGTACATTTCAACAATTTATTACAAAATAGTTTCAAAAATTTGCGATAAAATTACAGTAAGGGCGAACATTGTTCTTTAAAAGAATAATGTTCGCCCTTAATATTTTTTATCAGGATTTTTTTATGAAGAATTCGCAGATTTCAATACCTTTGTTTTTTTCGGTTATTAATAAATCAAGAGTACCATTTATGAAGAATTCTTTTGGTATTTTATAAGATGCACTTAAAAAGCCTTCAGAAAGCATTTCTTTATCAAATTGTGGGTTCCCTTTGCCACCAAACGAAGCACCTTCATAAACTGTAAAACCGTTAGCAGTGATTTTTTGGTGCGTATTTTCAGTCGAATGGTCTTTATAAATTACGGTGAGAGTATAATCTCTGTCAGAAAATCCACCAAGCTTAGCACGAAAACTGAAATGGTCATATACTTTTAACATACTCATAGGGAGTGAACCATTATTGCTTGGTCTGTCACCCTGAAAATTCATATAGAATTCGCCATCCTGCTTGACACCCAAAGCAACTAATTCGTGTAAAGCAACAGAGTAGTAATATTCGTCACTTGCCACTTTGTTTCTGTTTAAAAGACGTGTTATAAATCCATTTTTCTCATTATCAGGTAATCCTTCACAGTAAGAAATCCTGTTTAAAAGCCAGAGCTTATCAGTTATAGGACGGTCAATAGTGTCAAGAGTAGCACCACGTTCCCAACCATCTGTATGGTAGTGCTCTACATCAAGCTGAATACCAATAAGATTAAATAGTGTTTCGCCCAAATCAAAAATTTCATTACGTAAATCCTTATAGCATTGAGGGAAATCGGTGCTTAAAAGTTCTTTTGCTTTTTTTAAATCAAAGCTTTTGAGATGATATTTTGCATCCTCAATTAAAGAGTTTTCAAATTTAATTCTTTCAAGAACGAGTTTATCACAGCAAGCTCTGAAATAAAGAAGCAAGAAACGCCAATTTTCTGAAAGTGCTGGGTAATCATTTTTTAATTCGCAGAATGTTCTATATGTAGCATTAATTGACGGATTGTTAAGTGGATTGCCTTCCCAGCTCATTTCAAGACCGAAAATTGCATCTGTTAATTTTTCTGTATCTGTACCAAAAAAGAAATATCTTACGTAGTCACTAACAGCTTCTCTTAGCGGATAATCAGAATCAAATTCGAGAAGTGACCACACCATTTTGTTAAGGTCATCGTGAACTCCCTCAGAGTAACTGACACTACCAACAGTGTAATGTGAAAAAAGTCGGTGTAGCGTAGAAAATTCAACAGGTCTTGGGTTTACACTTTCTCTTGAAAGTGTAGAAGCAAAAGCATAATGCCAGTCGTCGTTTAAAAAGTGAACAGGGTATTCGCAACGCACATTATGGGTAATATCCGGGTAAAATCTCATAGGATATTTTTTCGGCGTTTTTGACCGCAATTCGTGCATAGGAAATGCGTGATTAGGTCCCATAATGAGCCCATCAATTTCCTGGGGCTCTTTTTCTAACTCTTCAATCAGCTTTTCGCCCCAGTCGTGATATTTATGAGGTGCTTGTGCAGATGGATAAACGAGTGCATTTTTATGACTTTTTTTAAGCACTTTTGAAATTGATTTTGTTCTTTTAATAAATTCATCTGCATAATATTCACCTGGGTCGCCACCAGGAATGAACAAATAGTCAATTCTCGGAACTTTTTTATAAAGCTCACATCTTCTTGCAACTGCAGCTTCGAGAGTTTCATCATCTGAGTTAGGATGCCACAAAGAAACATCCATATCAAGCGTATCGGCAAGGCGAGAAGCCTCAATCAGAAATTCTTCTTCATCATATTGCATAAGGCAGTTTCTTTTAGAGACACCCTTTTCATAAGGAATATGCTCGCAAGTGTTAGTAGTAAACGCCATCATATCGAGATAATACTGAAAATACTGGTCATAATTCCAGGCATCATAAGTATTAGGTGTTGTACGATAGCCTACCTGATGACCACGAATTTTCTTTTCAGGGGCATAAGTGCCGTTTATATGTTTAAAGAGGATAATATTGTTATCTATAAATTCACATTTTCTCAAAAAATGAGAATAAGCAAAGATAAAACCACGTATAGTTTTTGCGGAGAATTTAATAGAATTATTGCTGAAAACGATTGAATATGTATCGTTGTCTTGAAAAGCGATTGTGTCTTGCTTGAAGGTTATATAAAGAGTGTTAGTACTATCTTTTACTTCAGCTATTTTTATGTTACGCTTTTTAAGTTCCTTTTTTAGAAGGTTGGTGGCTTGTAATTCAGTGCTATTTTCCGCAATAATATAAACCTTTTCAAATTGCACAGTATCACCCCATAGAATTTATATAACAATATTAGCATAATAACGGCTTCTTATCAAGAAATAAAAATTATGTTGCAATTTATATTCGGTATATGGTAAAATTAGTAAAGATTTGGAGAAAGAAGGCGAAAATATGACTTTTCGTACAATCAAGTGGTTTACACAGGTGGCTTGTTCACTTTTAAAACTTATACCAAAAATGAAAAAGGGTGTTAAACTCAAAAACACAGGTGATATTTCAGTTTATAAACCATTTGTAGATGAGGAATTAAGAAAATGGTTAAACCCACTTGTGAAATCTGCAGGTGTAGATTTTGTTGTTGAGGGTAAAGAGAATATTCCAGAGAATGAGGCAGTAATTTATGTGCCTAATCATCAGGGAATATTTGATATGCCAGCACTTATTTTAAATACACCAACACCTTGTGGGTTTATAGCAAAAAAAGAGCTCCAGAAGGTGCCTATAGTAAGAACCTGGATGTGGCTTCTTGATTGTGTGTTTATTGACAGACAAAATAAACGTGAGGCAAGAGTTGCTATAAAAGAAGCAATAGAGCTTATAAATAAAGGCAGAAGTATGGTAATCTTTCCAGAAGGAACACGTTCAAGAGATGGCGTTCCGTTGCCTTTTAAATCAGGCGTTATGATGATTGCAAAAGAAACAAAAGCAAAAATTGTGCCAGTGGTTCTAGAAGGAATTATAGATAGGTTTGAAGGAACTAAAAATATTACGCCAGGCACAGTAACCGTGAAGTTTTTGCCATTTATTGAAACAGAAAATCTTTCAAGAGATGAAATGAAAGCTATGCCAGACCAGATAAGAAGTCAAATAGTTTCAGTTTTGAAGGAAGATGGGGCAATTCCACAGGATGCATAAAAAATTCGGAGTAGTTAATTCTACTCCGAATTATTTTTTAAACAAAATAATTCCGCCTACTGCAAGAAGAATTCCTACAAGCTTAGACCATTGAAAATCAACCTTTTCTACACCAAAAAGACCGAAAAGCTCAATTAAATATGCAACTAAAACCTGCGCTGTAACAATAATCATAACAGCCTCTGCCGGTCCTAAAGCGGTCATACTTCTGATAACGGTGTATGTTATCAACGCACCCATTACGCCACCTAAAAGCATATATTTATTCTGAATAGAAAAAAGTGAGGCAAAGCTCCCGTCACGCCCTGTAAAAAACCATGCGAGAATACAAACTAAAAACGCTGTTAATTGAACAAAAGAAGCAGAAACCCATATAGAAGTCTGCTTTGTAACGCCTTCATTGAATACACCTTGTAAGCTCATTAAAGCACCAGAAATAATAGCGGTTATAATACCCATAAAAAATCACCTGCTAATATTATTAACAGGTGATTTGTATTTTATTAGTAATTTTTTTATCTTTCTTCTCTGAAGTAGTTAAGACCAAGACTCTGAGGTGGTTGGTTTTTCTTGCTGTCACGAATACTTGTGAAGAGAAGAACCACAATAGTAACAATGTAAGGGAGCATTTTGAAAATTTCTTTTGTTTCAATTGCAAAGCCTTGAATATATGTACTTACAATGTAAAGAGCACCAAATATTATTGAGCCGATAATAGCAAGGTTTGGCTTCCACACAGTAAAGATAACGAGTGCAATAGCGAGCCAGCCAATAGCATCAATACAGTATTCCCAGTTGCCGTTAAGGTAGTCCATAATAAATGAAAGACCGCCAAGACCTGAAATGCCACAACCAATGCAAGTAGCGGCATACCTGTATTTAGAAACGCTTATACCAGCAGCATCAGCAGTTGCGGGGTTTTCACCAACAGCTCTTAAGTGAAGACCAACTTTAGTTTTGTTTAAAACAAAAGAAGAAAGCAACGCAATGGCAATTGCAAGGTAGATTAAAATACCGTGTGATAAAAAGATTTGACCGAACCAGCCTAAATCATCAGCAAAAGAAAGATGGGCTGTGAAATATTTACTACCTTTTGAGAAAATAGGAGTTGTGTTAGCAATTAAAAAGTCAGAAACACCAACACCAAAGGTTGTAAGAGCAAGACCGGTAACGTTCTGATTAACCCTTAATGTAACTGTTAAGAAGCAGAAAATAGCACCCATTAAAGCAGAGCCAATTAATGTAGCAATAATAGGGAGGATAACTGCAAGAGCAGGGTTTATGTAGAAAACACCAACAGTCTTAAAGTAAAGATATTCAACGTAGCAACCACAAGCAGCACCCACACACATAACGCCAGGTGTGCCGAGGTTAAGGTGACCGGATTTTTCAGTGATTGTTTCACCTGTAGAGCCTAAAAGGAAGGTCATACCAAGGCGAACTGCACTAACAAGAAAGGCTAACATTAATCATTCTCCTTTCTGTGTTTTGAAAATACGATTTTGTATTGAAGGAAAAATTCACAACCTATAATGAAGAAGAGAATAATTCCTGTAACAATGTCAGAAATAGCACTTGAAATTCTGAACTGAGAAGAAACCTGTTCAGCCCCACGCTCGAGGAATACTATAAGGAATGACGTGAGAACCATAACAAGAGGGTTGAATTTAGCAAGCCAAGAAACCATAATTGCAGTAAAGCCTCTGCCACCAGCAGTGGTAGTGCTAATTGTATGGTCAGTACCACCAACTAAAAGAAGGCCAGCAATACCACAAAGAGCACCAGAAATAACAAGAGTTCTGATTACAACCTTTTTAACATTTATACCAATGTATTTAGCAGTATTTTCGCTTTCACCAACAACCGAAATTTCGTAGCCCTGTTTGCTGTATTTTAAATAAACATAAACCATTATGGTTAATACAGCAACAATTATTATATTAAGTAAATATGGCATATCTCCAATAACAGGAAGACCATATTGTGGCATAGGGGTTAAAACACCAGAGCCGCTTTTTACGAATTTTTTAAGGAAATATGCAATAAGCTGAATAGCAACATAGTTCATCATAAGTGTAAAAAGTGTTTCATTTGTGTTCCACAAAGCTTTTGAAACAGCAGGGAGAAGAGCCCATATAATACCAGCTAAAATACTGGCAGCAACCATAGTTACTAAAAGAATTGGCAAGCTCATTTTGTCGCCAAAGAACATCATTACAGCAATAGTAGCAAGACCGCCTACAAGCACCTGACCCTCAGCACCAATATTCCAGAATTTCATTTTAAATGCCGGAGTAACAGCCAAAGAAACGCAAAGAAGCATAGATAGCTGTTGAAGCAAATTCCAAATACGGTTCGAAGAGCCAAAAGCGCCCTGAAACATAGCTTTATAAATTTCAATTGGGTTAGTTTTAGTAAGAATTGTAACAACAACGGCAGAGAGCAAAAGTGCAAGCACAATAGCACCAGCACGAACTCCCCATGCACCATACCACGGAAGAGGTTCTCTTTTGACAATGTGGAAAAGAGGAGAATGTGTTTTGTTTTCAGTTTTTGCCATTAGTTATTCTCCTTTCCTTGTTTTGTTTTAGTCATAAGTAATCCTAATTCTTCTTTTTTAGTGGTTCTGCCATCAACAATACCAGTAACTCTGCCACCACTAAGAACGAGAATTCTGTCGCAAAGGTCAATAAGCACGTCAAGGTCTTCGCCAACGAAAATAACCGCAACGCCTTTCTCTTTTTGCTCAGTTAAAAGATTATAAATCGTGTAAGATGAATTAATATCAAGTCCACGAACAGGGTAAGCCGCCATTAAAACAGTAGGTGAAGCAGCAATTTCACGTCCGACAAGAACTTTCTGAACATTACCACCAGAAAGTCTTCTTACAGGAGTGTTAGCATCAGGGGTAACAACCTTGAGGTCTTCAATAATCTTGTTAGCTAATTTTTTAGGTTCCTTTTTCTGTAAGAAGAAGGATTTACCTTTCTTATAGCTTCTGAGCATCATATTATCTGTAATGCCCATATTACCAACAAGACCCATACCAAGCCTGTCTTCTGGAACGAAAGAAAGTCTTACGCCTAAGTTTCTTATTTCAATAGGTGATTTGTTTCTCAGGTTTTCTTCTTTGTCAGTTTTAGGGTTGTGGTAAATAACCTCACCACCAGAAAGCTTCTGAAGACCTGCAATAGCCTCTAAAAGCTCACGCTGACCACTACCAGAAATACCGGCAATACCTAAAATCTCACCGCTTTTAGCAGTGAAAGAAATATCGTCAAGAACTTTAATACCATCAGAGTTAAAGCAGTCAATACCTTTAACAATGAGCCTGTCAACAGAGTTTTTAGGTTCGCTTCTTTCAATATCAAGTGTTATTTTTTCGCCAACCATCATTTCTGTGAGACTTTGCTCAGTGGCATTTTTAGTTTCTACAGTGCCTATGTATTCACCCTTACGAAGAACAGAAACTCTGTCAGAAATCTCAAGCACCTCGTTTAATTTATGGGTGATGATAATAATAGCCTTACCATCATCACGCATTTTTCTTAAAACATTGAAAAGCTTGGTAATTTCTTGTGGGGTGAGCACAGCAGTGGGCTCGTCCAGTATTAAAATATCAGCACCTTTATAAATAACCTTTACAATTTCGATAGTCTGCTTTTCAGAAACAGATAAATCAAAAATTTTCTTGTTAAGGTCAATCTGAAAGCCGTATTTATCACAGGTTTCTTGAATTTCCTGCCTGGCTTTTTTTAAATTGAATTTTTTGTTTCTCATACCGAGAACAATGTTTTCAGTACCAGAGAAAACGTCAACGAGCTTAAAATGCTGGTGAATCATACCAATTTTAAGGTCAAAGGCATCTTTTGGTGAACGAATGGTAACTTCCTTGCCATCTACTAAAATAGAACCTTCATCAGGAAAGTAGATACCAGAAATCATATTCATAAGAGTGGTTTTACCACTACCATTTTCACCTAAAATAGAGAGAATTTCGCCCTTTTTAACCGAAAGATTAATATTTTTGTTAGCAACAACACTACCAAAAGTCTTAGTAATGTTACGGCATTCGAGAGCGATGTTATTTGAGCTGTTCAAATGTATACCTCCTAAAAGATTAGGGATTAGTTTTGATGTTGAATGTTATAATTAAAGTGCTGAGCTTTTAGCACTTCTTATGTTTTGTGTTCAACATTAAAACTAACCTCTAATCAATCAAGAAATAGGCGAAAAAATCCGCCTATTTCTATGGATTGAAATTAAAAATTATTAGAATTTCTCGTTAAGAAGCTTAATACCATCAATTTTAACATTGAAGTAAGGAGCTGAACGATCAGCTGATTCGTTGAAGTAACCGTCTTTAATTGCTTCTGTATCAGCAGCAAAATCTTTGTCAGTATCAACGTCAGCCATATATGTTGTTAAAGGTTTGCCGTCAACTGTGAAGTTCTTTGTATCAAATACATTAAGAGAACCAGATTTGAAGCCAGTGATAGCTTCTTCAACCTTTGCCATAGTACCCTCAGCAATAACATCCTGGTTAAGACCAGAAAGAACAACAGAGCCTTCAGCGATGCCACCGCACCAGTCAGCAGCAATTTCTTCACCCTTGTTTACACAAGCGATGATGTAGTTGAAGTAAGGAGCCCAGTTAATAGCAGAAGAAACTAAGAATGTTTCAGGGCAAGATTCATAAGTGCTACCGTTGTAAGAAACGTTAGGAACACCTGCATTTTCACAAGCAGAAGGAGCACCCATTGAGTCAGCGTGCTGGCTTATAAGAACACACTTGTTGTTAATAAGAGCTTCAGCAGCATTCTTTTCTTCAGTTGGGTCATACCAAGAACCGGTGAATTGAACTTCCATTGTAACTGAAGGGCAAACAGATTTTGCACCAAGATAGAATGATGTGTAGCCAGACATAACTTCAGCGTATGTGAAAGCACCAACATAACCCATTTTAGCTTGGTCAGCAGTAATTGTGCCAGCTTCAATCATTTCGTTAAGCTTCATACCAGCAACAATACCAGCTAAATATCTACCCTGGTAGATAGAAGCGAAAGCATTGTGGTAGTTTTTAAGGCCTTCTGTGTGAGCCTTAGTACCAGTAGCGTGGCAGAATTGAACATTTGGGAATTCTTTAGCTGCTTTAATCATAAAGTCTTCGTGACCGAAAGAGTTAGCGAAGATGATGTTACAACCCTGGTTAACAAGGTCTTTAGCAGCTTCGTAGCATTCGTTACCCTCAGGAATGTTAGTCTTGATGATAACTTGTTCGTTTGTAAGACCTAAAGCAGACTGAACGCTGTTAGCAGCGTTGAGGAAGTTAAGGTCATAAGTTGATTGCTCGTCGTGTAAGCAGATGAAACCGATTTTGAAATCTTCTTTGATTTCGTAATCTTTTGTGATTTCAGGAGCTGCGAGTGGAGAATCACTCATACCGAGCATTTTTGGCTCGTCGTTGTTGTCGCCAGTGCCGCCGCAAGCAGCAAAAACACCAATAGCGAGTACAAGAACAAGCGCAAGTGCGATTACTTTTTTCATTGGAATTACCTCCGTTTGAAATGAATTTATCTTAAAATGCGAACGCATTTTGAGAACGATATTACATTAATTGGTTGCCCGTCCAAATTATTCGTGCATTCTGTAGGGGCAGAGCTTTGCTCGCCCGCCAATTTAGTGCTGAGCTTTTTAGTGCGTAGGGGCAGACCTGTGGTCGCCCGAGCTGGAATGCAGAGTGCAAAGTGCTGAGTTGTGGGTCTGCGAAAATTTAATTCGGAATTCGTAATGCGTAATTCGAAATTATCGGAACTGCGTTGGCAATTATAATAATTAATTGTAGCAGATAACTTATCGTATCATT
>CALFTN010000030.1 GCA_937916395.1 uncultured Clostridia bacterium
ATTTTTCTTATTTCTTCAATATTTTCATTAATTATCGGGTTTGATGGAGCAACAACTCCTATTGTATCACCTGTTTTTAATTTTTTTGGAATCATCATAATTTATACACCTCACCAAAAATATTATATATTTTTTGACTAATTGTGTCAATTTGATTTGCATTTTCAAAAAAATATTCGGCTCAACAAAAATCATTGTGCAAAACATAGATGATTAATTGTTGATATTGAAACAATTATTAATTTCTTGAATTTTGATGAATTGCAGACCTTACTCACTGTTATTTCGTCATATCAGTGAAAAAACCAATAGAGTCAGACTTTTTATACAGTCTTTATGGGGCTGTTTCCTGCCGGAAGCAGTCCCATATTATCTCATAATAAGAAAAAATACTCTCCTCTGTACTGTTATTTTCTACTATGATTACCTCAAAATTATCATAGGTGGATTTTTCATAAATAGAACTAATACATCTTTCCAAATCCTCCTTATGATCTTTGTTTGCTATAATAATACTGATTTTTATGATTATATTAATAAAAAAGCTGAAAGTATCCTAATTAATTCAATGGATGCTCCTTTAGGAGAAAAAAAGAAATATTATATAGTGATTATTTCATTATCCTTTATAGCTTTAAAGTTTTATGATGGGAGCTTATGGCAATATGTTGAGAAAATATATGAAAGACTATATAGAACATATAAAGATAATAAAGTATATGGAAAACCAAAAGATAGAAAAGATGCAATTAAACGAGTAATGGAATATCAGAAAAAGAATGCATTATCTATACAGATGATTCCATTTCAAACAGATTTGCAGGGACGCCAGTTAGAAAAAGTAAAAGAAAAAGAAGGTGTTAAACAAGATACAGAAATTTCTGCAGAAGGTTTAAAATCTCTTATTCCTGTATATAAAAGAATTATTAAAGAAGTTACAGGTAAAGAATTCCCACAAGATCCATATGTACAACTTCAAGAAGCTATTGAAGCAGTATTCAGATCTTGGAATATTCCACGTGCTGTTGCTTACAGAAACATGAACAAAATTGATCACAATTTCGGTACAGCAGTAAACGTTCAATCAATGGTATTTGGTAACATGGGTGACGATTGTGCAACTGGTGTATCATTTACTAGAAACCCTGCAACTGGTGAAAACAAATTCTACGGTGAATATCTTGTAAACGCACAAGGTGAAGACGTTGTTGCTGGTGTTCGTACACCAATGCCAATCGCTCAGATGGCTGAAAAATTCCCAGAAGCTTTCGCACAATTCGAAAAAGTTTGTGCTACTCTTGAAGATCACTACAGAGATATGCAGGATATGGAATTTACAGTTGAAGCTGGTAAACTCTATATGCTCCAGACAAGAAATGGTAAGAGAACTGCAAAGGCTGCTCTTAAAATCGCTTGCGACCTCGTTGACGAAGGCATGATCGATGAGAAAAAGGCTGTTGCAATGATCGACCCACGTAACCTTGACACACTTCTCCACCCACAATTTGATGCTGCTGCTCTTAAGGCTGCTACACCAGCTGGTAGAGGTCTTGGCGCTTCTCCTGGTGCTGCTTGTGGTAAAGTTGTATTCACAGCTGAAGACGCAGAAAGCTGGAATGCAAGAGGCGAAAAAGTTGTTCTTGTTCGTCTTGAAACATCACCTGAAGATATTACAGGTATGAAAGCTTCTCAAGGTATCCTCACAGTTCGTGGCGGTATGACATCTCACGCAGCTGTTGTTGCTCGTGGTATGGGTACTTGCTGTGTATCTGGTTGCGGCGAAATCAAAATGGATGAAGAAAACAAAAAATTCGAACTCGCTGGTAAAACATACCACGAAGGCGATTACATTTCAATCGACGGTTCAACAGGTGCTATCTACGACGGTATCATTCCAACAGTAGATGCTGAAATCGCTGGTGAATTCGGTAGAATTATGGATTGGGCAGATAAATACAGAACTCTCAAAGTTCGTACAAATGCTGATACTCCAGCAGACGCTAAGAAAGCTCGTGAACTCGGTGCAGAAGGTATCGGTCTTTGCCGTACAGAGCACATGTTCTTCGAAGCAGACAGAATCGCTGCATTCCGTGAAATGATTTGTGCTGATACAGTTGAAGAAAGAGAAGCAGCTCTTGATAAGATTCTTCCTTATCAACAAGGCGACTTCGAAAAACTTTACGAAGCTCTCGAAGGTAACCCAGTTACAATTCGTTTCCTTGACCCACCTCTTCATGAATTCGTTCCTACTGAAGAAGCTGACATCAAAGCTCTTGCAGATGCTCAGGGCAAATCAGTTGCAGATATTAAAGCAATTATTGCTTCTCTCCATGAGTTCAACCCAATGATGGGTCACCGTGGTTGCCGTCTTGCAGTAACATATCCTGAAATTGCAGCAATGCAAACAAAGGCTGTTATCCGTGCAGCAATCAATGTTAAGAAAGCTCATGCTGATTGGAACCTCGTTCCAGAAATCATGATTCCACTTGTTGGTGAAGTTAAAGAACTTAAATATGTTAAAGATATCGTTGTTAAAACTGCTGATGCTGAAATCGCAGCTGCAGGCGCTGACCTCAAATATGAAGTTGGTACAATGATCGAAATCCCAAGAGCTTGTATCACAGCTGACGAAATCGCTCAGAACGCTGACTTCTTCTGCTTCGGTACAAACGACTTAACACAGATGACATACGGCTTCAGCCGTGATGACGCTGGTAAGTTCCTTACAGCTTACTATGATAGCAAAATCTTTGAAAACGACCCATTTGCAAAGCTCGACCAAAATGGTGTTGGTGCTCTTATGGAAATGGCAGTTTCAAAGGGTAAAGCAAGCGGCAGAAACCTTCATTACGGTATCTGCGGTGAGCACGGTGGTGACCCTGTTTCAGTTGAATTCTGTCACAAGATTGGTCTCAACTACGTTTCATGCTCTCCATTCCGTGTGCCAATCGCTCGTCTTGCAGCAGCTCAGGCAGCTATCAAGGGATGAAGGAATTAAGCTGAACCCCAGTAATATCAAGGGTTCTCGCGACTTATCCTACAGAAGTTGTAGCTGTATAACAGCTATTAAACAAGCAATCAACTCCCCGTATTCGAAAGGATATGGGGAGTTTTTACTTTTAATTTTAACTAAAAACATTTTAATTAATTCTTTTAGTGTTGAATTTAACTAAAAAAAATTTAAATTATTTGATTTAGTGTTGACTTTAAATAAAAAAATGATATAATTATTTTAGTTAGAAACGCAACTGTTGCTTTTAACTAATAGTTTTTTTATTTAGAATGTTATTTTGAATTGATAATTTAAAAAATCATGAATATTTTTTAGTTGGAAACATATAATGGAGGTATTGGAATAATGAAATTAGAGTCAAACAGAGCTGGTGTAATGATGAAAACTACACGTGGTTATTCTGCTTTTGTGCCGGCAAAATTGCCTCCGGACCCACCTATTGTGGTAGATTCAGAAATGCAGAAGTTACTTTCTTTGGCAGACCGTAAATTGGGAAGGTTGGATGGTATAACACAAATTTTGCCTAACCCAGAGTTATTTGTTGCTATGTATGTAAAAAAAGAAGCCGTATTAAGTGCTCAAATAGAAGGAACCCAAGCCTCTCTTGTAGATGTATTAAATAATCCATCTCACGAGTCAGATGATAGAACTTATAATGAAGTTAGTGAAGTAGTAAACTATGTTAATGCTATGAATTGGGGATTAGAAAATCTCAGTAGATTGCCACTAAGTTTAAGACTAATAAGAAATATACACAAAAAACTTCTTGAAGATGTTAGAGGTTCTAATAAGAACCCAGGAGAATTTAGAAAATCACAAAACTGGATTGGTCCTCAAGGTTGTACATTGGAAACGGCAATTTTTATTCCTCCTACAGTTGAAGATATGGAAAAATCAATGGCTGAGTTAGAGGATTATATGTATGAGGACGATGATGTTCCTGCATTGATTAAGATTGCATTAATACATGCTCAATTTGAATCAATACATCCGTTTTTGGATGGTAATGGACGAATGGGACGATTGTTGATAACATTTTGGTTGTGTCAACAAGAAATATTAACGCAACCATTGTTGTATTTGAGTTATTATTTTAAGCAGAATAGACTCGAATATTATGACCGCCTAATGGCTGTACGTACAAAAGGTGATTGGGAAAATTGGATTAAATTTTTCTTAAGGGGCGTAGCTACGGTGTCAGATGAGGCTACAGAATCTGCGAAAAAAATTATAGGATTGCAAAATAAGTATTCTGAAGTGCTTTTACAAAATGATAAAAGCAACAATAACTATACTGTTTTATTGAATCTCTTATTTGAAAAACCAATTATAACAAAGAAAGAGATTTCAGAACTGTTAGGTGTATCGTTACCAACAGCTAATACAATGGTAGATATTTTTTGCGAACTTGGAATACTTTATGATAAAACGCCAGCTAAAAAGAGGTATAAGACTTTTGTTTTTGGTGAATATTTGGCAATTCTTCAAAAGGGTACGGAAATTAAATCTGCTCAATAAATAACTAACCAATTACTTTTAGGTGTGATTGGTTAGTGTCCGATTACAACAATTATCAAGACAATGAATATGGAGGTCGTAGAAAATGATATTATCAGATAAAACATTAACTAAAATGCTTGAAGAAAAAACACTTATTGTAGAACCAATTGAAAAGGAACAGATTCAACCTGCATCTATAGATATAAGATTAGGAAATACATTCAGTATCGTAGAAGACACATCAACAGGTATTATAAATTTAGAAAATGAAATAAAATACAAAACAATAACAAGTGACTCATACATATTGTTACCTAACCAATTTGTGTTAGCAACTACTATGGAATATTTCGATTTACCTGATGATTTAACAGCATTTGTTGAAGGTAGAAGTTCTCTTGGCAGAATGGGATTATTTATTCAAAATGCAGGTTGGGTTGACCCTGGATTTAAGGGCGAAATCACACTTGAACTCTACAATGCTAATCGTTGTGCAATAGAACTTAAAGCAGGCAGAAGAGTTGGTCAGCTTGTTTTTGCAAAAATGGATGAAACTGCTCTTAATCCATATAACGGAAAGTATCAAGGTCAGCGTGGAGCAACAGGTTCAAGAGTGTTTATGGATAAGGAAATTAAGTAATTTAATTCCTACATTCTTACGTAGCTGTACAGGCAGCAATCAAGGGATGAAGGAATTAAGCTGAAACCCAGTAAAATCAAGGGTTTCACGACTGCTCCTACATCAGTTGTAGCTGTAAAACGGCTATTAAACTAGCAATCAACTCCCCGTATTCGAAAGAATATGGGGAGTTTTTGTATTAAATTGGTTGTTTATTGCAAATGTTTATTCAGCATGCTATAATTTAATAAAGTGGTGATAAAAATGAGTAGATTTTGCGTCGGAATTATTAATTTGCAATCCTTGAAAGAATGTAAAAATATAATTATAAATATTTTGGAAGAAAATAATTTGGCGTGTTTTTTTGAATTCGATTATATTGAACCATTTCTGAAAAAATATATTAATGAAGAAAAACAGTTTTTTAGTATTTCAGATAATAAAGACTTTGATAATTGTGAGATTTTTCTCTTGCCTGATAATTGTTATTTCAATGGAATTCAAAATCATATTCCTTTTGATAAAAGAATGGGTGTACTTGTAGATATATCAAACGAAATACTCAAGTCAGCAGAAGAAATAGAATTTTTTATTGGCGACAGTGGTGCGTCTTTTGATGAATTTGAGCATCTTGATGTGAACATAAATTCCTTTAAAAGCAATCTCTTGCAAAAAGTTAACGACTATAACTGCAAGGATTTGCATTTTATTGTTAGAACTGATTGTTAAAAAGAACTAATAATCTCCTACATTTCTTCGTTACATCACAGGCAACTATCAAAGACTGATTAAAGCAATAAAAATTCCGCTCATCGAAAGATGGGCGGAATTTTTATTTGATGAATTGCTTTTTGGGGCATTAATTGCATTTTTATGCATAAATTGGCTTCACCATGAATTGCACCTGCGGAGCATTTTGTGTGGCAATTCAAATCATGGAGCGGAGCGAGAATTTATGATGCATTAGCATCTATTTATGAACAAAAAGTTCAACTAATTCTACAATCATTCTTATTGCAAATAGAAAAGTACAATGATATAATAATACCATATTTATACATTTTCGAGGTGCGAAATGGAAATTGAACTTATTGGAAAACCAAAGGTGATAATGTCAAATCCGCACAGTAAACACGGTTATTTTGCATGGCCTACTGCGGTTCGTTTGCAAAACGGCAAAATTGCCGTGGGGGCTTCTGGTTACAGACTTGAGCATATTTGTCCATTTGGAAAATCAGTTGTTTCATACAGCTCTGATAATGGTGAAACTTACACAATTCCAGCTCCTGTGATTGATACACCTCTTGATGACAGAGATGCAGGAATTTGTCCGTTTGGCGAGAGTGGAGTTATTTTTACAACATTTAATAATTCTGCCAAGATGCAAAGAGAACACAACAAAGAGAATAGTTATGTTCAGAGTTATATAGATACAATTACCCCCAATGATGAGGAAAGATATTTAGGGGCACTTTTCAGAATCAGCAACGATTGTGGTGTAACCTTTGGTGAAATTCATCATTCACCAATAACATCCCCACATGGTCCTATAGAGCTTCGTGACGGCACTGTTTTATGGGCTGGTACTGTTTTCGAGGATGTTTTTGCTGGTATTGAAGTTCGTCGTCTTAATACAGAAACTGCTGAAACAGAACTGATTGGTAAAATTGTTTCGTCAGATAAAAACGTTGTTCTTAACGAACCGAATATGCTTGAATTGCCAAATGGCAGACTTATCTGTCATATTCGTGCAGAAAACCGAGAACTTTTTGATGGTGGAGAAGAAACGCTTTTCACAGTTTTCCAAAGCATTTCTGATGATGGGGGCAAAACCTGGAGTGAGCCAGAAATGCTTCTCGAAAAAGATGGTGGAGCGCCACCACACTTGTTTATGTTAAGCTCAGGTGTACTTATTTCAACTTATGGCAGAAGAAAGATGCCTTACGGAATTATGGTTATGGTGAGCACAGATAACGGTGAAACCTGGGAAAAGGATATTCGTCTTTATGAGAATACTGCAAGTGACGATATTGGTTATCCTACAACAGTGGAGCTTCCGAATGGTGATTTGATTACTGTTTTTTATGCTACTGAATCAGAAGAAGAACCGTGTGTTATAATGCAACAAAAGTGGAGAATAAAAAATTGAATTTGAAATAGAAAAATGGGCTGTAAAAAACGAATAGTTTTTTACAGCCCATTATTAAAAATCAGAAAAAATTCTTATCAGAGCAAAGAACAAAATCAAAGGTTTTTTCTTGTTTATAATCTATTTTTTCGCCCTCTTTTGTAACGATATATCCCTCATATCTTAAGGTTGTTTTACCATCTTCAATTTCGCCGGAAACTTTAATGTTGTAAGCTTTACCACCATTTTTACGATATTCAGTAAGTTCAAGAGCTACATCGTTATTCCACATCCAGACTTCGTCCATTTTTCGTGTCTGCATAGGTGAATCAGGTAAAAAAGTTGATACTACAGCATTGACGTTAATTGATTCACCATAAAATTCTTCGCTGAAATTATCACTTTCTGTAGATATCATTTTTGTAACACCAATGATAGGGTATGAGGTGTAATATAAAATGCTCAATCCTGATATAGCGACAACAAGTACAAGAATAATTATCAATAATCTTTTTTTCATAATAAACACTCCTAAAAACTATTTTTTATATAATATATAAGCGATGGTTTTACCAGTACCATCTTCAAAACCAATTACTGTTATTAATAAAAAGTTACCAGAAAGGTATTCTTCTGAAAAATTATTTAAAACACCATTTGAAAAAACGAATTTTTTAATGCTTTTTTGGTAATCGTTAGAGTTGAAATTCTCTTTGTTGTATGTATGAACGCCATGTATATTAAATTCGTATTTTTTATAATCTGGTAATAGAGATAAATCCATCTGGGAAATAATTTGTTTTAAATCCCTGAAACAAATTCCGTCAACACATTCCTGATTTTCACGGAATTCACCAACAAAGCAATAGCTACTGTCAGAATCGAATTGTTTATACATTGTGTTAGCGTAAAATGCTCTGCCGTTTTCACAAGTACCAGATAAATAAAAAATATCATTAGTTGTTTTATCTGGTTCAATTTGAAAGAAGCAGTTGTCGATTATAAAATCACCATCTGCATCAGGCCTTTGCGATATATAACCATCCAAATTATTCATAATAGTTAATACATCGTTGCTATAGCACGGGATTTTATTGTAGATAACACCATCAAAAATACCAGTTTCTTTTAAAGCAATATAACCGAAAATTACAGAAATAATTAGGATTACGCAAATTATTATTCTGTAATTTTTGCTGTTTTTTCTATTTTTTTTGATTTGCGTTACAATGTGTTCTTCACTTACAGTAAAAAGATTTTCCTTCTCAATTCTTTTTCCCTCTAATAATTCGCTTATTGAAACATCTAATATTTTCGATAAATCTTCAAATATTTCAATATCAGGAAAATTTTTGCCTGTTTCCCAACGACTTATTGCTTTGTCTGTAACATTGAGCTTTTCAGCTAATTGTAGTTGAGTTAATCCCTTTTCTTTTCTTAATTGCGACAGAAAAGTTCCAAATTGATAAGTGTTCAATATTCCTACCCCCTTTTACAACTGCAATTATACAATATTTTTCATAAAAAGTCACTCTCGCAGAAATAGAGTTGAGTGTTAGTGGTGCTTTTTATTGCAAAACAGTGTGCTGAGTGGTATAATAAATCCTGAAAAAAACTATATTGTGGGTAGTGATTGTAGTGTATAATATTAACTTTGGTAAAAGTGGAATTAAAGTGCCGACAATTGCAGTCGGTTGTATGAGAATCAGTGATAAAACCGAAAAAGAAGTGTCAGAATTTGTTGATACTGCCTTAAGTAATGATGCAAACTTTTTTGACCACGCAGATATTTATGGTGGTGGCAAAAGTGAAGAGGTTTTTGGCAAGGTGATTGCTTCATTAGACAGAGAAAAGCTTTTAATTCAGACTAAATGTGGTATTCGCAAAGGCTTTTTCGATTTCTCTTACGACCACATTGTAAATTCTGTTGATGGTAGCCTCAAAAGACTTGGTACAGATTATATAGATGTTTTACTTCTTCATAGACCGGATGCTCTTATGGAACCTGAAGAAGTAGCAAGAGCATTTGATTATTTAAAGACTTCGGGCAAGGTTCGTTATTTTGGCGTTTCAAATCAGAATCCGCATCAAATGACACTTTTGCAAAATTCTTTGAATGTACCGCTTTGTGCAAATCAGTTACAGTTTGGTGTAATGCATACACCAATGATTGATTTTGGTGTTAATGTAAATATGCAAAACGACGCTGGTGTGAACAGGGATGCTGGTAATATAGAATATTGCAGACTTAATAATATTACCATTCAGCCTTGGTCACCAATGCAACACGGATTTTTTAAAGGTTGCTTTATAGATAACGAAAAATTCCCTGAGATTAACGAAACTCTCCAGCGAATTGGCGAAAAATATGGCGTTTCAAAAACTACAATAGCTTTTTCATGGATTCTTCGCCATCCGGCAAAAATGCAACCTGTTACAGGTACTACGAATTTAACAAGACTTAAAGATTGCATTAAAGCAACTGAAATAAAAATAACCCGTGAAGAATGGTATGAAATTTATCGTTCTGCAGGAAATATATTGCCATAAGGGGGAAAGATAGTGAAAAACTACAAGAAATGCATATTTTCTGCAATTTTATTGTTGTTGATTTTATTTTCTTTTACCGTAACCGCATTTGCAAACGAAGGTTTTGTGCTAAAAGAGTGTGCTGTCCTCACAAGTTCCGAAGCAGATTGGTGGGGTGCCGGTGTGCAGTATGGTCGATTACTTGTTCTTGATGATGGTACTATTCTTGCAACACATTGTGAACTTAATGCAGGACTTGAAGAATACAAACCAAGATATCCGATATATAAAAGCATAGATAATGGTGCGAATTGGAAAGTGATTTCGTACGTTACCGATACACTTACTGGTGCAAATTCTGAGTGGAATCCATTCCTTTTTGAATTAGAGAAGGATTGTGGGGAATATAAAAAAGGCACTATTATCTTAGCTGGTTGCTCAATTGACCCAGAACATAAAAAAGAATCTTATATAAGGCTTTATTTCAGTACAGATGGCGGTTACACGTTTGACCAAGGGGTTGTAGTAGCATCTGGTGGTGGTCTTGAAGAAGGTGTATGGGAGCCATTTTTACTACAGCTTGACGATGGCAGACTTGTTTGCTACTATTCAGATGATTCTGGTACAGAACATTCACAGAAAATAGTTTATAAAACGTCAGATGATGCTGAGACTTGGAGTGGGACAACGGACGTTGTAGCGAGTAGAAATTTTGATGAACGACCGGGTATGCCTGTTGTAACAAGACTTGGTGACGGCAGATATTTTATGGTTTACGAAGTTGTTGATAAAAAAGGCGTTAGCGGTAATCCAATTTATGCGAGATATTCAAAGGATGGTCTTGATTGGGGTAATCCAAAATACATCGGTAAAGAAGTAGCAAGTTATTATGGCGGTAAAAAAGCTCTCGGTTCAGCACCTTTTTGTGCATGGACTCCTGTGGGTGGTGAAAATGGCACACTTATAGTGAGTGGCACCTTTATGAGAGCAGGTGAAAGCAATACAGGTAGTGATTTATTCATAAGTGATGATAACGGCAGAAGTTTTGTTGCTATACCACATATGATTTCGTATACGGCAACAAATAATGCAGGATACAGTAATTCTTTTGCTTTCTCTGAAGATGGCAAGGATATGTATTTAATTAATAATCCGCAAAACCCTGATAATCGCGGCAAGTCAAGGATGCTTTTCGCTACAGTTGATTTTGAAAGAAGTCTTCAGCTATTTAATATTGAAGGAATAAGAAATACCGCTATTATGCCTGTTGCCCTTGTTTCAGTAGGGGTTGCTTTTAGTGCGATAGTAATCGTTATATTAATATTGCTTGTTAAAAGGAAAAGGAATAAGAAAAATGAACGGAATGACACGCAGAGAACGTCAGATTTTTGATATTCATAAAATATTAGAAATACTCAAAAAATCAAAGGTTGTACATATTGGTATGGTTGATGGTGACGAGCCATACGTCGTACCTATGAACTATGGATATACTTATGAAAACGAAAAACTTACACTCTGGCTTCACGGTGCTACAACTGGAAGAAAGCTTGATGTAATAAGAAAAAATCCAAAAGTGTTTTTTGAGATGGAATGTGACTTGATTCCATTTGAGGGTGACGTTGCCTGCAAATATGGTTTAAGCTATTCTTCTCTTATGGGTAAGGGTATTGCTACAATTATTGAGGATTCTGAAGAAAAACAAAAGGCACTGTCGCTACTTATGAAAACACAGGTAGATATGGATTTTCAGTTTAATGAAAAATTAGCATCTGTTGTAGGAATAATTAAAATTGAAGTTTCAGAATTCACTGCAAAGCACAGACCTTTACCAAGTAAATAACAGCAGAATTTCTAACTATTTTATATATTTTTATAGAAGATTTCTATTTACAAATATAAAGTATGTGATAAAATATAGTTGTTTATTTTGTTGCCAATGGAGGTATTACTATGGAAAAAACAATTAAGTTCGGCATATTTGGTTTAGGCCGTGGTAGTGGTTTTTATGACGGCGTAAAGGCTAACAACGGTGAAGTTGTTGCTGTTTGCGATTTTGATGAAGAAAAACTTAAAAAAGCACGTGAAGACCACGAGGGTATCGCTACATATACTGATTTTGATGAATTTATAAATCACGAGGGATTAGAGGCAGTTTTCCTTTGCAACTATTTCCATGAGCATACACCTTATGCTATTAAAGCATTAGAAAAGAATATTCACGTTTTAAGTGAATGTACTTCAAATATCTCAATGGGTGAGGGTGTAGCTTTAGTCAGAGCAGTTGAAAAAAGCAACGCTTATTATATGATTGCTGAAAACTATCCATTTATGAAATTTAATCAGGAAATGCGCAAGGTTTATCAGTCAGGCGTTCTTGGTAAAGCTTTATTTGCAGAAGGTGAATACAACCACCCAATTCTTAAGCAGGAAGATATCAATAAATATTGCCCATCTTCAAAGCACTGGAGATATCATATTCCAAGAATTTATTATATAACTCACTCTTTAGGCCCACTTATGTATATTACAGGTGCATTCCCAAAAAGAGTTACAGGTATGCCAATTTTTGGACCTCTTAACGAAGAAAATGGTGGCGGTAGTCTTTATTGGAGATTACCAGACAGAAGTGCAGTTGTTACTTGCCTTAACGATGATGATTCTGTTTTCAGAGTAACAGGCTGGTCACACTTCGGCGGTCACGCTAATACATACAGGGTTTGCGGTGAGTTAGGTCAGATTGAAAATCTTCGTGGTGAAGATAATATGGTTCTTCTTTCATTTAATGATGAACATACACCAGAAGGTAAAGAAAGAGTTTCAAAATACGAAGCAGATTTTGAGCCAGAAGCAAAAGAAGCGGCAGAAAAAGCTGGTCATGGTGGTGGCGACTTCTTTATAGTTCGTGAATTCTTCAATAGTATTCGTGAAAACAGAAAGCCAATGTTTGATGAATATTTTGCAACAACAATGGCTTCAGTTGCAATTCTCGGTCACAGAAGTGCTTTAGAGTATGGCGTTCCTTATGATATTCCTGACTTCAGAAAAGAAGAAGACAGAAAGAAATGGGAGAATGACTTCTTAACACCTTGCTACGATTCAAAGGGCAACCCACCAACAATTGCAAATACTGAAAGAAAAGAATATATTCCAACAGAAGAAACTATGAAGGAATATGATGAAGCAATTGCTGCTTTCAGAGCGAATAAATAAAGTGCTGAGTGCTGAGTGCAAAGTGCTGAGTTAAGGAAGCCTTACGGCTTGATTATAATTATATCGAGTAATAAAAACTACATTCTCTCATTCTAAATTCACTTTAAATGAAAGAATGTAGTTGTTTTTATAATATTATAATTGTCGCAGACCCACAACTCAGCACTCAGCACTCAGCACTTTTTTAAGCTAAAGCACTAAAATTTTCTTGCAATATATTTGATTTTATGGTATTATAAGCAATATATCTAAAAATGCGAAAGTGTTTTTCAATATAGAGTAGTAAATCCAAAAGGAAGTCAAGGTAAAAAAATGAACACAAAAACTTTATGGTACATATTAAAAAGAATAGGCTTATCGCTTTTAACTATATTAATAGTTATTACAATTACATTCTTTGTAATGCACGCTGTTCCTGGTGGCCCATTCCTCGGCGAAAAGGCTATTTCAGAGGCAGCAAAAGCGGCTCTTGAAGCAAAATATGGGCTTGATAAGCCATTGTTTGAGCAGTACATTACATATCTTAAGGATATTATAACAGAATTTGATTTTGGCCCATCTATAAAACAAAGAGGCCGTGATGTTATAGATATTATTGCTGATGGTATGAAAACATCTGCAAAGCTCGGTGCAGTTGCGGCAGTTATAGCACTTATAAGTGGTACTGTTCTTGGTTCAGTTGCGGCACTCAGAAGAAATAAGTTTATAGACAGAGTTATAATGGTTATGACAACAGCGTTCGTTTCAATGCCATCATTCATTATGGGTACATTCTTGTTACTCTTCTTCACAGTTCAGCTGGCATTATTCCCAGCTAACGGCTCTGAAGCGGGTGGTCTTGTGTTGCCGATTATAACACTTTCATTGTCACCAATGGCAAATATTACAAGACTTACAAGGTCTTCAATGCTTGACGTTTTAGGTCAGGATTATATCCGTACTGCTAAAGCAAAAGGCGTTTCTGGAACAAAAATCATTTTTGGACACGCTCTTAAAAATGCCCTCATTCCTGTTGTAACATATTTTGGACCAATGCTTGCTTACATTGTTACTGGTTCTCTTGTTGTTGAGCAGATTTTTGCCGTTCCTGGCATAGGCAGAGCTTTCGTAAGCAGTATTATTAACCGTGACTATACACTTATTATGGGTACTACTATTGTTCTTGCTATTCTTATTGTAGTTATGAACCTTATCAGTGATATTCTTTACAAGATTATTGACCCACGTATTAAGTTAGAGTGATAAAGTTAAAGGAAGTTCACTAAGAAAGGAAATCTACAATGAAAAAACTTTTTAGTATGCATCTTGATGTTGATGCATTTTTACCGGCAACGGAAGAAGAAAAAGCTTATATGGTGCAGATGCGTCCATCATCAACTTTCTTTCGTGATGGTGTTAAAAGATTTGTAAAAAATAAAGTGGCACTCGTAAGCCTTATTGTTGTAGTACTTGTTGTACTTGGCAGTATTTTAATTCCGCTTTTTATACCTTATTCATACGACCAGATGTTAGGTGTTCAGTTAGGAAGACCTGTTGACGCTTCTTACAACAACTTAGCTCCGTTTGAGTATGGTGCAACAGAGCTCCAGAGAATGGAAGCAGGCGAGAAAATATTCCCTCATATTTTTGGTACTGACTCGCAGGGCCGTGACTATTTTATACGTGTTGTTTACGGTGCAAGAATTTCTCTTGCGGTTGGTTTCTTCGCAAGTATTATTGTTCTTATTATAGGTATGACCGTCGGTTCTATTGCGGGTTACTGTGGTGGTAAGGTTGACCTTGTTATAATGAGAATAGTTGATATCATATACTCTTTACCAGACATGCTTCTTATAATTTTACTTGCTTCTGCTTTAAAACAGACTAATCTCGATGAGATTATAAAGGGTACTGTTCTTGAGCAGATAGGTGCTAATATTATAAGCTTGTTTATAGTGTTTGGTGTTCTTTACTGGGTTTCTATGTCACGTCTTATTCGTGGTCAGATTCTTTCATTAAGAGAACAGGAATATGTTCTTGCTGCACGTGCGGCAGGTGCTCGTGGTAAATGGGTTATTTTCAAACACCTTATGCCAAACTGTATCAGCGTTATTATTATTTCAACAGCACTTCAGATTCCAAGTGCTATTTTCACAGAGAGCTATCTTTCATTTTTGGGTCTTGGCGTTAATGCACCAATGCCATCATTAGGTTCTCTTGCTTCTGATGCATTAAACGGAATTAATTCATATCCATCAAGACTTATAATTCCGGCAATCGTTATTTCTCTTATAGTTTTATCCCTCAACCTTTTAGGTGATGGTTTAAGAGATGCTTTCGACCCAAAACTTAACGATTAAGAGACAAATTAAGAAACAGAAAGGTACGGCAAAATAAACTATGGCATTGCTTGAAGTGAATGACCTTCGCACATCATTTTTTACTGATGCTGGCGAAGTAAAAGCAGTTAATGGTATATCATTCCGATTAGACAGAGGCAAGGTTCTCGGTATTGTTGGTGAATCTGGCTCTGGTAAATCGGTTACAGCATATTCTATAATGCAGATTTTAGCTTCTACAGGTAAAATTGTAGGTGGCTCTATAAAGCTTGACGGTGAAGAATTAGTTAACGCAGGCGAAAAGAAAATGAGAAAGGTAAGGGGTAACAAGATTTCTATAATCTTTCAAGACCCAATGACCTCTCTTAACCCAACCCATACTATTGGTCACCAATTAACAGAAGCAATTTTGCTTCACACAGGCAGAAATAAAAAACAAGCAAAAGAAAGAGCAGTTGAAATGCTCCGTCTTGTAAATATTAATGAACCTGAAAAGAGAATGAAGCAATATCCACATGAGCTTTCTGGTGGTATGCGTCAGAGAATTGTTATTGCTATGGCTCTTGCTTGTGAGCCGGATATTCTTATTGCCGATGAGCCTACAACAGCTCTTGACGTTACAATTCAGGCTCAGATTTTAGACCTTATGACTTCTTTGCAGAAGGAATTGGGCATGGCTATTATTATGATTACCCATGACCTTGGTGTTGTGGCTCAGATGTGTGATGAAGTTATTGTTATGTATGCTGGTTCTATCTGCGAACAGGGTACAGCAGACGAAATTTTCTATAATCCACGTCATGAATATACAAAAGGACTTCTTCGCTCTATTCCTACAACAAATACATTTGGTCAGAAGTTAAAACCAATTACCGGTACTCCTATTGACCTTCTCAATATGCCAAAGGGCTGTCCATTTGCTCCAAGATGTGATAATGCAATGAAAATTTGCATTAAACAGAATGCTGAGCGTATGATTATTAATGACGACCACATGGCTACCTGTTGGATGAATGTTAAAAATGGTATTGAAGACGGTAGCATAGAAATTGAAAACAAAAAAGATGGGGAGGTATGTAAAGATGAGTGATAAAAATAATACTCCCCTTATAGAAGTCAAAAATCTTAAAATGTATTTCGATATAAACACAGGTGTGTTTTCTTCGAAACCACTAAAGGCTGTTGACGATGTTTCTTTTTCAATCAACAGAGGTGAAACCCTCGGTTTAGTTGGTGAATCTGGTTGTGGTAAAACTACTGTAGGTAGAACACTTCTTCATTTATATAAACCAACTGCTGGTGAGATTATTTATGATGGTAAACCATTAAAAACAAAGGCAGATATTAACGAATATCGTAAAAAGAGCACAATGGTTTTTCAGGACCCTTATTCTTCACTTAATCCAAGAATGACTGTTTCTGATATTATTGCTGAGCCTCTTGATATTCATAAATTATATAAATCAGAAGAAGAGCGCAGAGAAAAAGTTCTTCAGCTTATGTCAAGAGTAGGTCTTAACAGTGAACATGCTTCTCGTTATGCTCACGAATTTTCTGGTGGTCAACGCCAGAGAATCGGTATTGCACGTGCTCTTGCAGTTAACCCTGAGTTTATTGTTTGTGATGAGCCCGTTTCTGCACTTGACGTGTCAATTCAGGCACAGGTTGTTAATATGTTTGGCGAATTGCAGGAAGAATTAGGTCTTACCTATCTCTTTATTGCTCATGACCTTTTGGTTGTTCGTCATATAAGTAACAGAATTGCGGTTATGTACTTAGGTAAAATGGTAGAGCTCACAGATGCTGCTGAAATCTATGAAAGACCATTACACCCATACTCAAAGGCGCTTATGTCGGCAGTTCCTATGCCAGACCCTAAAATTGCAAGACTCAATAACCGTATTCCTCTTTCTGGTGATATTCCTTCACCACTCAATGCTCCATCAGGTTGTCCGTTCAGAACCAGATGTGAATATGCTTGTGATAGATGTGTAGAAGAAGTGCCGGAATTCAGAGAAATTTCAAAAGGGCATTTTGTTGCTTGTCACAGAGTTGAGGAAATCAACGACTAATCCAGTATATTTATACTTTAAGGCGTGCATCCTTCAAAGTATTGATATAAATAAAAAATTAAAACAAAAGTAAGAAAAGGTGGTAGAAAACAATGAAAAAATTACTCGCAGTAATTCTTGTTTTAACTATGTTACTTTCTTTCGCAGCATGCGGTGGTTCAGGTAGCACAGATGTAAAGCAAGTTGAAGCTCCTACACTCACATACCTTTATAACACAGGCGATAGCCATAAGGCTATTGGTGAATACCTTCAGAGTGCTCTTCAGAGTGCAGGTATCACAATGAACCTTCAGAACCAAGAATGGAACACATTCCTTGAGACACGTAAGAACGGTGAATACTCAGTAGCAAGAAACGGTTGGCTCGCTGACTACAATGACCCAATCAGCTTCCTTGATATGTGGACTTCAGGTTCAGGTAACAACGATGTTCAGTTCGGTAAAGGCGCTCATAAAGACCTTAAAATGTATAACCTTGACCTTACAGCTTATGGCTTAGAAGATAAGGTTGAAAATGGCACATGGGCAGAAACATATGACGTTCTCATTCAGAGAATCAAAGCTTGTACAGACTCAGAAGCTCGTTATGCAATGATGCACCTTGCAGAAGATATGCTTATGGAAACAGGCTGTATCGTTCCTCTTTACTACTATACAGACCTTTATATGATTGATGATTCAGTTAACGGTTTCTATTCAAACCCACTCGGTTACAAATACTTTATGGGTACAGATGTAGCAGGTAAAACAGATTCTATCTCTGTTTGTCTTGCTTCTGAACCACAAACACTTGACCCAGCACTTAACAGTGCAGTTGATGGTGCAACAACAGTTGCTCACCTCTTCTCAGGTCTTGCAAAATGGGCTCAGGATGCTGAAGGTAAGCTTGTTATCGCTCCAGACGCAGCTGAAGCACTTCCAGAAGGTGTTGTTAACGAAGACGGCACAGTTACTTACACATACAAACTCCGTTCAGGCATGAAATGGTCTAATGGCGATGAAGTTAAAGCTTCTGACTTCGTTAACTCTTGGAACCGTGCAGCTTCAACAGAACTTGGTGCTGACTATGGTTACATGTTCGAAATCGTTGACGGTTATGCAGAAATGCAAGAAGATACAACAGGCGAAAAGAAACTCAATGCAATTGCTGATGATGCTGCTGGCACAATCACAATTACAATTGAAAACGCTGTAAACTACTGGAATGAGCTCCTTGCTTTCCCAACATACTATCCAGTACACTCTTCAGCATATGATAACGAAGCTTGGGCTACAGATCCTTCTACTTATATCTGCAATGGTCCATACACAATGGCTTCTTGGGATCACAACAGTGTAATTACACTTAAGAAGAATGCTAACTATTTTGATGCTGCTAACGTTAAGATGGAAGAAATCAAAATGTTCCTTTCAGATGACGCTAACAATATGCTTTCAAACTTCAAAAATGGTTCTTGGCTTCTTATCGATGACGTTCCAACAAACGAAATTGCAACTCTCAAAAAGGATTATGCAAATGAATTCGTTGTTGCTGGTCAAATCGGTACTTACTATGTATGCTGGAACATCAACGAAGACCTTCTTCCAGGTAGCGAGCTTACAGGTGTAGAAAAAGAAAAAGCACAACAAGAAATCAGAAATGCTATGGCACTTCTCTTCGACCGTTCATATATCGTTAACGATATTGCACAGGGCGGTGAGGTTCCTGCATCTTCATTCGTTGCTATGGGTATGACAGATGCTGATGGCACAGAGTTCTATAAGAATGCTGGTCCAAGCGAAGACTTCGACGGATATTATGATATTTCTGAAGAAGCTTATGCAGCAAACTGCCAGAAGGCTGTTGAAGTACTCAAAAAGTACTATTCAAACATCACAGCTTAATAGATTTTGAAAATTTATCCCCTTACCGAGAAATCGGCAAGGGGATAAAAATTATGAATTATGATAAGAAAAGATTTCGAAAAATTAATTGAAGAGAAATATTCAGTGGAGCCAGAGTACCCTTGGCAGAGTGCACCGAGTTTTGCAGTATTTCGTCACGACATCAACAAAAAGTGGTTTGCAGTTATAATGACAATAACAAAGGATAAGCTAGGGCTTGATAGTACAGAAGAAATAAACGTTGTCAATTTAAAGTGTGACCCATTATTTATGGGTTCAGTTTTAAATGAAACAGGAATTTTCCCTGCTTACCATATGAACAAAGCCCACTGGATTTCAGTTGTGCTTGATGGCAGTATAGAAAAAGAAAAGCTTGAATGGCTTTTGGAATTGAGTTTTGATTTGACAAATAAAAAATTGAAGAAAGCACCCAAATTAAAGAAATAATTTGGGTGCTTTTGTTATTTCATGGATTTTGCAATGGCTATTAAATGTTCAAGTTTATCGTTGCTTAGATTTTTTGTAGCTTCAAGTAACTCTTTATTTTTTATAGGATTGTTAGAATTAATATCAAAAAATTCCATTGGTGAAATACCAAAATAATCACAGATATAAAAGAAAACGGTCATTGAAGGGAAGTTGATGCCATTTTCAATATTATTTATATAACCTTCGCTTTGCCCTATAGATAAACTCATATCTCTTGCAGAGACACCCTTGTTCATTCTTAATTTAACCAATCTATCTATGAATACCTGTTGTTCCACATCAATCACCTACTTCGTATATAATTATACTAAATAGTTTGTGCATTTCATCTAAAATATTTAGTTAAAAAGATTGACATATATAAAACAATTAGATATAATACAAATATTCTATAATTTATTTAGTTGAGATTCTTTTTGACCGATGCCCACACAAACTTTGTAAAGATGCTTGCAGTTAGTAACCATCTTTTTTTGCCTATTATGGTTGGGTGGTAAGTGGTAGACGGATCATTTAGAATAACCCATCATAGTTTTTGCTATGATGGGTTTTTGCTTGAAGTTAATTTAGCAAATCTGACAAATTAACCCTAAAAAATGCACTTAATTATTCATATCTGATAAATTAACTTTTTTGTTTTGCGATATATTTTTGTAAAATGTGATATATCTATGGCACAATACTGACCACTGACTTACTGACTCACTGACAACTTGTATACTTGCACACTTGCAACTAAATATGCTATACTACTCTCATATCACAAGAAAAAGGTGACAGTAAATGAAATATTTCTACCCTGAAGATTACGGTGCGCTAGCTGATGGTAAAAGTAATGACGTAAAAGCTATTCAGAGTGCAATTGATAAGGCAGAAGAAAATGGTGGAGGTACAGTTGTTTTAACAAGTGGTAAAACGTATTATTCAAATTCCATCAGAATGAAGAAGAATGTTGAATTGCATTTACAAAAAGGCTCGAGACTTAAAGCTACCAGCAATATTGACGGATATATCCGTCCTTGTAATATGATAAATGACCCCAAGACTGCGCTTATTGGTAATCCTGTTACAGGAAAGCCATCGTTTGTGTTTATTTATGGTTTTGAAGCAGATAAATGCTCTATTACTGGTGAGGGTACTATTGATGCAAATGGTCACAGCTTCGTAAAAAGGAAAGATAAATATTATGTGACAGGCGATTTTTATCCAAGACCGACTGTAATATATATTGAAAAAAGCAATAATATTTCTTTTAAGGATTTCACAGTTGTAGATGCTCCGTTCTGGACATTACATCCTGCAGGTTGTGATGATGTATTAATATCACAAATCAGAATTCTCAATGATTTAGATGTTGCAAATTCAGATGGTATTGACCCTGACCATTGTAGCAATGTGCGAATTCTTGGTTGTCATATTGAGTGTGCAGACGATTGTATTTGTCTTAAAACATCAAAGGGTAATGCTGAGTATGGTCCTTGTGAAAATATTATAATTTCAGATTGTACCCTTGTTTCTACTTCTGCTGCAATAAAAATAGGCACAGAGGGTGTTGGTGATTTCAGAAATGTTATTGTAAATAACTGTATTATATCAAGAAGCAACCGTGGGCTTTCAATTCAGATTCGTGATGGTGGTAATGTGGAGAATGTTACATATTCAAACTGCATTATTGAAACCAGACGTTTTTGCCCTGACTGGTGGGGTACAGCTGAGCCTATTGTTATTACAACATTTAATCGTGATGAAAATACAAGGTCTGGTAAAATTAAAAATGTAAGATTTTACAATATTACCTGTAAAGGGGAAAATGGTGTTTTAATTCATGGTACAAAAGAGAATATGATAGAGGATGTAACATTCGAAAATGTTAATGTTACTCTTTCAAAAACTACGAAGTGGGAAAGTGGACTTTATGACCTCAGACCATGTCTTCAGTACGGTGTTGAAAAAATAAAAAATTCTGCTTTCTATTTAAGAAATGCAGAAAATGTATTAATTGAAAAATGTTCAGTTAACTGGGGTAACATTTGTGATGATTATAATAAAAAGATTGATTATGAAAATTGCCCTGGGTTAGAAATGATAAGATTTAACGGAACTGATGCAAAGTAAAATAGTAACAGCCCTTAGCTCATGTTTTAAAACATCCGAACTAAGGGCTGTTACTGTTCACTTTTGATATCTAACATCGTTTTCTGTTACCTCTTCTTTCTACGGATTTTTTCAGGCGATTTCTACATATATGTAAACGGTTAATTAACCTGAAATTTTAAATTTTGTTTTTCTCTGAAATCGCCATCGGCTTTTTTAACAAAGCCAAGGATTGATGTTTACTTGTACATTGTAACCACACTTTCAAATTTAATTTGAATTATAGTTTCTTAATACATCGGAACCACACTTTCAAATTTTTTGTTTTTTAAGTTTCTGGTTTTTTAGTACATCGGAACCACACTTTCTTTTTAGATTTTGTTTTTTACTGTGGCATCGGACTCACCCTTCCTTTGTCTATATAGTAGCACACAAAATTGCACTTTGCAATTCGCAATATTCCACAAAGTTCAAAGCTCTGCGATGTAGAAAACAGAGAGAATAATCATTCACCTGAACGAGTTTCTTAAAAGTTATTGACAACAAACATTTTTTTATGTTATTCTAAAAGGGTAGTCGGTTCGAAAGACCGACCTTTTTTGCTTTTTCGTGCTTTTTAAATTTTGAAAGGAGTGAATGTTGATGGAGAAAACTCAGACTGAAATATTAGCAGAAGAAATTTTACTTAAAGCTAAAACCGAATTAACAGGAAATATTCACTCTCTTATAAGAGCAATAAACGCGTTGGATTTTATCGCTACAAATGAAGAAGATGTTTTTACAGATGCAAAAGGTTTTTACTATAACCCTAATTACGTTCTGTTGAGATTTAAAGAGAATACCAATTCTGTAAACAGAGTTTTACTTCACTCTATTCTTCATTGTATGCTTCTTCATCCCTTCAATGTTGATTTTAAGGATACTACTCTTTGGAATATTTCTTGCGATATTTGTGTTGAAAATATAATTAATAGTTGGAATCTTCAGAGCACCAGCTCCCAAAAGCAGGTAGCTCAGACTGCAATTATAAATGATATTTTAAAGAGCACAAAGAATTTATCTGCTGAAAATATTTATTACTATTTAAAGGGTTCAGAGCTTACGAAAGAAACAATTGAATATTACAGCGATTTGTTTTTAGATGATATTCATAAAGTATGGTATAGAAATAAAAACTTTGCCTTTTTTGATTTTGATGATGATGAAGAAACTGTTGAAGCAAGGTCCATTTATAAAAAGGCAGATAACAGAAAAGGTCTCTCTAACAAATCAAATGATAAAATAATGTATGATGCTATAAATGGTAATGCAGAAGAAGATAAAGAGGTCTGGCGAAAAATCACCCCAACAGTTGAGAGTGATATTGAAGCTTTGAAAAAACAAGGAATTATGTCAGGCGTTGAAACGGCAGTTTTAAAAGGAGTTTCAAGAGATAAATATGATTATAGTAAGTTTCTTAAAAAACTCATTTCTATTGACGAAACAATCGAAATAAACGACGATGAATTCGATTACATATTTTATACTTATGGCCTTACCAGGTATAAAAATATGCCTATAATTGAACCTCTTGAATATGCAGAAAACGCTAAAGTAAAAAAGCTTTTTATTGCAATTGATACTTCTGGCTCTGTTAAAGGTAATATAGTTGAGAATTTCATAGAAAAGACTTATAATATATTAAAGTCAACCGATTTTTTTGGTAAGAATACAGAAATCCATATTATCCAATGCGATTCGGATATAAAGGAAGTTAAAATTCTCAAAAACGCAGATGAAATTGAGGAATATATAAAGAATATTTCATTAAAGGGCTTTGGTGGTACAGATTTCAGACCAGTTTTCCAATATGTAAATGAAATATTTGCAACCTCACAAAAAAATGAAGTTAACGGTTTGATTTATTTTACTGACGGAGACGGAATTTATCCAAAGCAAATGCCAGAATATACATCGGTATTTGTAATAAATGATGCCTGTTTTGATAAATCAAAAATGCCTTTGTGGGCAACCCCGTTGTTTATTGACAATGATGATTTAACAAGGTGATAAATTGAAAGTTAAAAATGGTGTTTTAGTTTTAAAACACAAGAAGACTAAAATAAATGAATATAACTATAACGACCAGATTTACCAGCTGGAATTGAAAAAGAGCGTTAAAGAAATCTCACGATTGTCTTTTTCAGGTTGTAGAAATCTCAAACTCATAAAGTTCAATGAGAACCTCGAAAAAATAGGTTACGAAGCATTTTACAACTGTGTTTCGTTAGAAGAAATAGTAATTCCGGTTGGGGCAGAGGTTTCTGAAGGGGCTTTTATGGATTGTAAAAGTCTTGAAAGAATTGTTTTACCTCCATTAAAGGTGTTACCTAAAAATCTTTTTAAGGGTTGTGTTTCTTTAAAAGAAGTAGTAATTCCGGATACAGTCGAAATTATAGAAGACGGCTGTTTTTACGGCTGTAAGAATTTGAAAAATATTGTTTTCGGCAAAAATCTTAGCGAGATTAAGGATTACGCTTTTAAGCGGTGTCAGGCGTTAGAGAGTGTTGTTTTTCCTGAGACTCTTAAAAAGCTTGGTCACAAAGCATTTGAGGATGATAAAAATTTAAAAATCGTAAAATTTAACGGTGATTTAGAATATCTTGGTAAATCTGTTTTTTATAACAAATTTTATGATGAATATAAAATTAAAGGTACAGCATTCTGTTCTTCATTCACGTCAAAAAATGAATTAGAAAATTGTGTTACAATAAATATTCCAAAAACAATAGATTTTCTTTCGCTGGGTTTCGAAGGCGTTTTACCATTTGCTTATCGCAACAGAAATAAAACATGCCCCAATCATGTTTTGGCTGTGGAAAAAGAGCAGATTAAGGTGTTTATGAGTAGTGCATATTACTCATATAAGGACGATAGCGATTACATAATTAAAGATGGTAACTTTGATTTTTTGAAGTATGACAATCAGTTAGAAAAGGCTGAGAAAGAAGAAAAGGCTTTTGTTTCTGCATTCAGACTTTCATACCCCAAAAGCTTGAGCGAACAAAAAGAAAAAGAGTATTTCGATTTAATAAAAGGGTATGAAAAGGATGTTGCAATTTTTGCAGTTGAAGTTAACGATGAAAATGTGTTATCATACATGTTAGAGAATTTTTCATTCACCACAGAATTCTCGGCTACGCTTTATAGTCTGTGTGCTAAAAAGGGATATAGCAATTTAGAGCAAATAGTTTCAATTAAAACTTCAAAAACAGCATTAACCGAAACAGAAGATTTGTTAAACGATTTACTTTTAGTGTGAGGATATATTATGAATATTAAAGACGCAACAAAACACATTAAAAATACAATTACAGCTTATCTTGAAAAGGATGAAAAGGGCAATTTTATTATACCTGTCAATAAGCAACGACCTGTTTTTCTTTATGGCCCACCAGGTATAGGTAAAACTGCTGTTATGGAGCAGATAGCAAAAGAATTGAAAATTGGTATTGTATCTTACTCTATGACACACCACACTCGCCAGAGTGCACTGGGTTTACCATTTATCAAAACAAAAACATTCGGCGGTGTAGAATATAATGTTTCAGAATTCACAATGAGTGAAATTCTTTCTGATGTGTATTCTTATATTGAGAAAACAGGGTATAAAAACGGAATTTTGTTTTTAGATGAAATAAACTGTGTTTCTGAAACACTTGCACCATCAATGCTCAGGTTTTTACAATATAAGACATTCGGTTCACACCCTGTTCCAGATGGCTGGGTGATTGTTGCAGCTGGTAATCCACCGGAATATAACAAATCAGTAAAGGAATATGATATTGCAACACTCGACAGAATTCAGAAAATAGATGTAGTTGCAGATTATGGAGTGTGGAGAGACTATGCGATAAACGAAAAGGTTCATCCGTCGATTGTTACATATCTTGACTCAAAGCCTACAGATTTTTATATTGTTGAAAATACGCCGGATGGCAAGCAATTTGTGACGGCAAGGGGTTGGGAAGATTTATCTCGCCTTATGTATTCTTTTGAAAGTAAGAATATTGAAATTGACGCTGAGTTTATTTCTCAGTATATTCAGGTGCCAACAGTTGCGGCGGATTTTTCTTCATTTTATAAGACCTTTAAAAATATGAGAGAAATGTGCTCACCAAAAGATGTTTTAGAAGGTGTATTTGATGAGAATTTCAAAGAAAAATTCAGAAATTCTGGTGTTGAAGAAAAGCTCGGATTTATAAATCTTTTATCAAACAGTGTAAACGAAGAGCTTTCTTTTTGCGTTGAAAAGAATACTGACATTAAAGAAGCAGTTAAGTTTTTAAAAGAAAATGATGTTTTTTCATTGCCACATGAAGAAGCTGTTAATACATTGAAAAACAATGCTTTTAACAGTATTGTTACAGCAATAAAAAATTCAGTAGAGAATGCTGAGCTTTCGGTAAAAGAAATTGCAGAAAAAGAGTTAAAAAATCAGATTGAAGCTTTAAAGCTGGCTGTTTCAACTTCTCAGAATATGCTCTCAAACAGTAGCAGATTCATTTATGAAGCATTAGGTGAATCTCCAGAGCTTAAAATCTTTGCTTCTGATATTACAAGGAATGATTTATCCGCTCAGTTTTTAATTGGCTTTGGCTGTGACAAATTTTCAGAAATAACTAAAACAGGCAAGAGTGATAAGGAGCTTTTGTCAGAGCTTGATAAAATATTGTAATTTATAAAAATTTGTGTTATATTAATTATAGAAAAGAAAAATAAATCTTTTTAGATTCTAAAAGGAGGTATTAGTATGTCAAAGATTATTACTATTAGTCGTGAATTTGGTTCTGGTGGCAGAGAGCTTGGTAAACGCCTTGCCGAAGCGTTGGGTGTGCCTTGTTACGATTACCAGATAATTGAAATGGTAGCTGAAAAACAAGGTCTTGATAAAGACTATGTTGAAAATGCTTCTGAAAGAGATATAAGAGCATTTTATCCCACAACAATTGGTGTAAGATTTTCTGCTTCAACATTTTTTATTAACCAGTCAGTGGAGCTTTTTACTGAACAGACAAAGGTTATAAGAGAGTTAGCATCAAAAGGTGACTGTGTAATTGTTGGCAGATGTGCTGATGTTCTTCTTAATAATGAAAATCTTCTCAACATTTTTGTTTATGCAGATAAAGAGTCTAAAATAAAGCGTTGTCTTGAAAGGGCAAAGCCGGGTGAAGCTCTTACGGAAAAAGAAATTGAAAAGAAAATGAAAGAAATAGATAAAAGCAGAGCAGATTTAAGAAAAATGCTTGCTGACACTGCATGGGGCGACAGAAACGGTTATCACCTTATGGTGAATACTTCTGGTAAAGAGATTAAATCACTCGTTCCAGGGCTTGCAGAATATGTGAAAGCGTATTTCAGTGATTAGGAATTAAAATTAGGAACTAGGAATTAGGAACTAGGAATTAGGAAATAGGAAATAGGAAATAGGAAATAGGAATTAGGAACTAGGAAATAGGAAATAGGAAATAGGAAATAGGAATTAGGAATTAGATTAAATTTAACTCATCCTATCATTTTTGTTGGTATTAAATTCAACTTTAAATGATAGGATGAATTTATTTTTATAACACCTAACACCTAACACCTAATTCCTATTTCCTAGTTCCTAATTCCTATGCTTTGCATATAATAAATTGTGTATAAAAAGTGCTGATTACTGAAAAAAGTGAATTATTATTCACTTTTTTAGGTCGAAAATTGTAAGAATTTGCCTATATTTTGCAAAAAAAGTTCGTTTTATTCTCGCTTATTTTTATTCAATGTTACAATATTACAAAAAGCAAAAAGAAATTTGTTGCATTTTGACTAAAACGGGTATAAAATAACTGAGTAAAAAAATTAATTCTATTTTTAAGGGGTAATTTTACATGAGTTATGTTCAAAGAGTAATTGATGATGTAGCAAAAAAACACGCTAACGAGCCTGAATTCGTTCAGACAGTTACAGAGGTTTTAACATCATTAGAGCCAGTTATCGAACAAAATCCTGAGTATGAAAAATATTCATTACTTGAAAGAATTGTTGAACCTGAAAGACAAATTACTTTCAGAGTTACCTGGACAGATGATAAGGGTAAGGTTCACGTAAACACAGGTTATCGCGTTCAGTTTAATGG
>CALFTN010000031.1 GCA_937916395.1 uncultured Clostridia bacterium
CTCTTTACTTGTGAATGTGGCGCAACACGTACAGAAGAAGTTGAATTTGCTCCACATACAGATGCTTTTGTTGGTACAAAAGACATTCACACAAAATGTTCAGTTTGTGGTACAACAACAAGTGCAGAGCACGATTTCACAAGCAAAGTGATTAAAGAAGCTACTGCAACCACAAAGGGTGTAGAAGAGCTTACTTGCGAATGTGGTTACACTTGTCAGATTGAAACAGATGTTCACGAGTTAGGCGATGTTAAAATTGAATCAGCAAAGACTAACGAATTCTCAGCAACAGTTTCAGATGTTGACGTTAAAGCAAAGCTTGAATTAACAGCAAATGAAAAATATTTACTTTCACAGGGTCTTGATTTAAAGCTTATCTTCAAATTAGATGACCTCGGTGTAAATGTTGATACTACTGAGAAAAAAGCAATTGCAGATGCTTTGGGCGGTAAAAAGTTAGGTGCTTTCTTAGATATTCAATTAGTTAAACAAATTGGTAATTACGAAGGTAACGTTACAAAGCTTGGTGGCGAAATTAAAGTTTCTTTAGAGCTTCCTGCTGAATTAATCAATACAGATAAATCTTTAGAAAGAATCTACAAGATTTTAAGATACCACGAAGGTGACGAAAATAAAGTAACAGTTCTTGATGCTGTGTTTGATGAAGCAACAAAAACTATTACATTTGCAACTGACCGTTTCTCAACTTATGCAGTTGTTTACGAAGATGTTTCTGCTAAAGACGAAGTTCCGGATGCAGGTGTTATAAGCACATCAGTAATCTGGTTTGGTGCTATGGCAGCAAGTGGCTTAGGTGCAATAACTCTTTCTAAAAAGAAAAAAGAAGATTAATTTTATTAAAAATCGCCTTGCGAAAGCAAGGTGATTTTTTGTTGATAAAAGTTATTATTTATGATATTATGTGTAAGAAAGGGTGAAGAGATATGAAGAAAAAACAACCACTTTTTTATGTTCTGGTTGCAATATTTGTTGTTTCTTTAATTGGCTTTGGAGTTAATTTTTACAAAGAATATTCAGCTGACAAGGCTTTAAAAGAGCAACAAGAGGCGTTGAAAAATCAAATGGCAGATTCTGTAACAAAAGAGCCGGTGAAAAATGAAATTTTACCCAAATTTCAGGAGCTCTATAAAGAAAATAACGATTTTATAGGGTGGCTCACAATTGATGATACCAAAATAGATTATCCTGTAATGCAGTTAATAGAAGATGAAAATTACTATATGAGCCACGATTTTAACAAAAATGAAAATATTAACGGTAGTCTTGTTTTAGACAGCGATTCTGTTGCAGGTGTTGGTACAAAGAAATATAATTACGAAAATGGTAAAAAGCCTTCAACTAATTTAATTATTCATGGTCATACTATGAAGTCAGGCGAAATGTTTGGTGACCTTAGCGACTATGAAAATGAAGAGTATATGAAGGCGCACAAAATTATTAAATTTACCTCTCTTTATGAAGAAAGAGAATATGAAGTTATTTCAGTATTTCGTTCACAGGTTTATAACAAATCAGACGACGTTTTTAAATTCTATAAATTTTTTGAGGCAAATACACAAGCAGAGTTTGATGATTGGTATACAAATATAAAAGAAAAGTCGGTTTTTGATACCGGTGTCGAAGCAGAATTCGGTGACGAGTTTATAACACTCACTTGTTGCGCCTACCACGTGGAAGATGGTAGATTTGTGGTTGTAGCGAAACGAATAAAATAAAAAATGGTTTTGATAGTAAAAACTATCAAAACCATTTTTTTATTTATTATATTCCTCTTCAGGAGCAGGTACCCAAGGACATTCGATTTCTTTTGCAATAAAATTAGGGTTTGCCCAGTGAACTGCGTTAGTGATAATTTTCTGTACTTCTGGAATGTGATATGTAGGGTTGCTCTCGTGGCCTGGCTGGAAGTAGAAAACTCTGCCAAGACCCTTGTTCCAAGCACAGCCTGAACGGAAAACTTCGCCACCATTAAACCAGCCAATGAAAATAAGCTCATCTGGTGTTGGCACGTCAAAGCGCTCGCCATACATCTCTTCAACTG
>CALFTN010000032.1 GCA_937916395.1 uncultured Clostridia bacterium
TCGCTGATTTAATTCTGCCACCATTAATAAGCCCCATTTTATACATTGTATAAAGAAGTTTACGGTGTGATGGCTTGAAACCATCAATTTCAGGAATAGCACGTGAAACAATAACACTCATAGCATAAGGCATAAAGTTAGTTTCAAGGGTATCAGTAATCTGCTGACATACCACTTCACCAGCACCGATAATATTAGCTGTTACTTCCTCTGGTTTATTAACCTCTGGAACATCTTTTTTCTTTCTTGCCATTTGTTTCACCCCACCTTAAGAAATGTCAGCAAGGTCAATATATAAATGACCATTTTCTGCAATATATTCTTTTCTGTCTTGAAGATTGTCACCTAAGAGAAGTTCAAACTTCTCAGCTATTAACTCTTCAACATCATTCGGTTCAACTTTAATAAGTCTTCTTGTCTGTGGATTCATTGTTGTGAGCCACATCATATCAGCATCGTTTTCACCGAGACCCTTCGAACGCTGAATTGTATATTTCGCATCACCGATTTCAGCAAGTGCTAAAGCCTTTTCTTTTTCTGTATATGCAAACCAGGTCTGACCCTTAGAAGTAATCTCATAAAGTGGTGATTCTGCAATAAATACCTTACCCTCTTTTAAAAGTGTAGGCATAAGTCTATAAATCATTGTTAAAATAAGTGTTCTGATGTGGAAACCGTCAACATCGGCATCGGTACAAATAATAATCTTACTCCAACGAAGATTTTCTAAATTAAAGAGAGACAACTCTTTATTTGATTTAGAAGAAACCTCAACACCACAGCCTAAAACCTTAATTAAATCTGTTATAATTTCGCTTTTAAAAATTCTATTATAATCAAACTTCAAGCAGTTAAGAATTTTACCACGAACTGGAATAACAGCCTGGAAAGATGAATCTCTTGCCTGTTTACAAGCACCGAGAGCAGAGTCACCTTCCACTATGAAAATTTCTCTTTCGTTTGGGTCCTTACTACGACAATCAACAAATTTTTCAACTCTTGATGTCATATCATTTGAAGAAGAAAGTGTCTTTTTAAGATTCAATCTTGTAGTTTCCGCTTTAATTCTTGAACGCATATTTATAAGCACTTGCTCACAAATTTTATCAGCATCAAGTTTATTTTCAATAAAGTAAATTTCAAGCTGATGACGGATAAACTCTGTCATTGCATCCTGAATAAACTTATTAGTAATAGCTTTTTTAGTCTGGTTTTCGTAAGAAGTCTGTGTTGAAAATGATGAAATAACAAGTACAAGACAGTCTTCAACATCCTGAAAACTGATTTTAGCGTCAGTTTTTAAATATTTGCTATTTTGTTTAAGATAAGCATCTATCTGAGCTACAAATGCACTTTTAACGGCTTTTTCAGGAGCACCACCATGCTCAAGCCAGCTTGAGTTATGATAATACTCTTTTAATTGCTTTTTGTTTGAAAAGCAAAGAGCAATATTCATTTTCAATTTGTAATCAGGCTTGTCCGCACGGTCTCTGCCCTTTCTTTCTGCTTGCCAGAATTGGACAGTGCTAAGACCATCTTCGCCTATAAATTCATTTACATAGTCAACAATACCGTTGTTATAAACAAACTCAAAAGTTTCAAATTTTGTTTCGGTAAGCTGATTTTTAAGAACAAATTTTACACCAGCATTAACAACAGATTGTCTTTTTAAAACATCCTGAAAATACTCTAATGGAACGTCAATATCTGTAAACACCTTTAAATCAGGACGCCATTTAATTCTTGAACCTGTATCCTTTTTATCATAAGGTGTTTTTTTCATATCGCCATCAATTTCACCACTTTTAAAAGAAAGCTCGTAGCAATATCCACCTGTATGAATTTCAGCTTCCATATATTCTGACGCATACTGAGTAGCACAAAGACCAAGACCATTAAGTCCTAATGAAAACTCATAGCTACCACCATCGTTGGTATTATATTTACCACCAGCATAAAGGTCACAGAAAACAAGTTCCCAGTTATAACAATCTTCTTTTTTATTATAATCAACCGGAATACCACGGCCGAAGTCCTGAACTTCAATTGATTTATCTAAAAATCTTGTTACAACAATTTTGTTACCATAGCCTTCACGTGCTTCGTCTATTGAGTTAGAAATAATTTCAAAAATAGAGTGTTCGCAACCCTCAAGACCATCTGAACCAAAAATAACAGCAGGTCTTTTACGAACCCTGTCTGCACCTTTTAACTTCGAAATACTTTCGTTACCATAGTTTTGCTGAGTCTCATTTTTTGCTTTAGCCATTTTATTACCTAGCCTTTCAAAAATCACGAATAATATACCATTATTTGTTATTAAACCTATTATATTATACAAGATATTGTAATTTAGTCAAGATTTTTTTGAATTTTGCATAGATTTAGTCAATTCAATCATACATTTAACTGGATGTGATAAATATGATGAACTATATATGGGTAATTATAATTGTGTTTTCATTTTTTTCTGCAATAGCAACTAATAATATGTCAATGCTTTCAACATCTGTTATTTCAGGTGGTAGTGATGCAATAACCCTTATAATTAAACTTACAGGCGTTATTTGTTTTTGGAACGGAATCATGGCTATTGCTGAAAAAAGTGGTTTTACAACATTACTTTGTAATCTTTTTCAACCAGTATTGAAGTTTCTGTTTCCTGATATAAAAGATAAAAAAATCAAAGATGCGATTTCGATGAATATAACAGCCAATCTTTTGGGATTAGGAAACGCCGCTACACCATTAGGTCTAGAGGCAATGAAAAGAATGCAGGAGCACAATCTTTCAAAAGATACTGCTAGTGATGATATGGTAAAATTTGTTGTTATAAATACTGCCGCACTTCACTTGATACCGACAAGTATTGCTTTTTTAAGGCAGGATTTCGGTAGCAAAAATCCAATGGAAATAATGTTACCCGGGCTTATAACTTCAATTTTAAGTTTATTTGTTGGCATTACTCTTACATTCCTTTTGAAGAGGTTTTTTAAATGATTAATTTTACAGATTTTATTTTACCTGCAATAGTCACAATTATCATAGCTTTTGGTGCAATAAAAGGAATTAACGTCTTTGATACTTTTTTAGATGGTGCTAAAGGTGGATTTAAAACTGTTCATGGAATTACACCACCACTTATAGCGCTCATTGTTGCTGTCAATATGCTAAAAAACTCTGGTGGTCTTAATATTATTACTGATTTTCTTTCGCCAATTGCTTCAATTTTAAAAATCCCCAAAGACGTCACACCATTAATAATTCTATCACCAATTTCTGGCAGTGGTTCACTTTCAGTTTTTGAAAATATTTTAAAAGAATTCGGCCCAGATTCTTTTATAGGACGCACCGCTTCTGTTATGATGGGCTCAACTGAAACTACGTTTTACGCCACAACTCTTTATTATGGTTCATGTAATATAAAAAAGACACGACACACATTGCCTTGTGCAATATGTGCCGATATAACAAGTTTTATTTTTTCTGCAAGAGCAGTTAGTTTATTTTTACAAAATTAATCGTCGAAATAGCTTGCAAAAGCATCATGCTCACGCATGGAAAAATGCGTTTTTTCGCCTAAAATTATATGATCAAATAAAGCTACTTTAATTCTTCTTAGCATAACCGATATTGAAGATGTAACATCAATATCTGCACCAGATGGAAAAGAATCACCATCTGGATGATTGTGTGCAATAACAACATAAGAAGCGTCACAATCAAGTATTATAGAAACAAGCTTTTTTATATCAAAATCCACTTTAACAGAATCACCCTCAGATACAAACTCAACAAGTTTCAATCTGAACCCTGAATCAAAGCAAACAACTAAAAAGCGTTCCTTTGATTCGCTGATATAGTGAGACTTAACAAGACTTATAAGCTCTGCATTATTTAAATACGGTGTCTTCTTAATATTACCCTCTTTAAGAACTCTTACACACAATTCGCCCATTCCAGAAAGCATAACGGCAGTATTTCTACCTACTCCAATTACCCTTTCAAGTTGTTTTGGGGATGCCTTTACAACACCAGCAAGACTATCGAATTCATTTAATAATCTGTGAGCGAGTTCATTTGTATCTTCACGAGGTATTGAATAAAAGAGCAACAACTCGAGAAGTCTATGGTCCTCGAGTTGTTCAAAACCGTTTTTTAAAACATTTTCACGTACTCTTTCACGGTGACCTGCATGAACATTCTTTTTTGTGTTCTGACTACTCATACATTCTCCTAGAAAAAATATTCAAAAAATCAGATATTTGCAGCTTTTTTGAGTGTTTCAGCCATATCAGTCTTTTCCCATGCAACATCCAAATCAATTCTGCCCATGTGACCGTATGCAGCAAGCTGTCTGTATTGTGGCTTTCTTAATTGAAGCTTTTCAATAATTGCAGCAGGACGCAAATCAAAGTTTGCGTTAACAATATCTTCAAGTTTTGCATCGCTTAGCTTACCTGTTCCAAATGTATCAACACGAACAGAAAGAGGTTTTGCAACACCAATAGCGTAAGCTAACTGAACCTCACATTTATCTGCAAGACCTGCAGTAACAATGTTTTTAGCAACATATCTTGCAGCATAAGCGGCACTTCTGTCAACCTTTGTTGGGTCTTTACCTGAGAAAGCACCACCACCATGACGAGAATATCCACCGTATGTATCAACAATAATTTTTCTACCTGTAAGACCACTATCGCCAACAGGACCACCAATTACAAAGTTACCAGTTGGGTTAACATAGAATTTTGTATTTTCATCAAGATATTTAGCAGGAATGATTGGTTTAATAACATTCTCAATAATATCCTTACGAAGAACTTCAATATCAATTGGGTCGTGCTGAGAAGAAACAACAACAGCTTCAACTCTTACTGGGTTATCGTTATCATCATATTCAACTGTAACCTGACTTTTACCATCTGGACGAAGGTATGTTAAAGTACCATTCTTTCTTACCTCTGTAAGACGACGAGCTAATTTATGAGCCAAAGAAATTGGGAGTGGCATAAGCTCTTCTGTGTCATTACAAGCAAAACCGAACATCATACCCTGGTCACCTGCACCGTGAAGGTTATATGGGTCATTTTCGCCATCTTTTAATTCTAGTGACCTATCAACACCCATTGAAATATCGGTTGATTGTTTGTCGATTGTAGTCAAAACAGCACATGTATTACCATCAAAACCACAATTTGGATTATCAAAACCAATGTCACAAACAGTCTTTCTTATAACAGCAGGAAAGTCAATTTGAGCTGTAGTAGTAATTTCACCCATTACAGTAACAACACCAGTTGTACAAGTTGTTTCGCAAGCAACTCTTGCCTCTTTATCTTGCGCTAAAATAGCGTCTAAAATAGCGTCAGAAACGCAGTCACAAACCTTATCAGGATGACCTTCTGTAACTGATTCTGATGTAAAAAATCTTCTTGCCATAAAAATACCTCCAAATATGACAAATAAACATTATTTTCATACTTATCTGCTATTTTACACTAATATAAATTTATTGTCAAGACAATAAAATAACAACAGGCACTAAAAAAGTGTCTGTTGTCTTCTTTAAATGTTCTCCAGCAAACCAAAGCTCACTGAAAGTGCTTTATCTATTCTATCCATATCATTTTCAGGTAAATTACCCATTCGCTCTTTAAGCCTTTGTTTGTCGAGAGTTCTTATTTGTTCAAGCAAAACAATCGAGTCTTTAGAAAGTCCACAGCTATTTGCGTTAACGCTTATATGCGTTGGTAAATTTGTCTTGAATTTCTGGCTTGTAATTGCAGCCGCTATAACTGTAGGACTATATTTATTCCCAACATTATTCTGAACAATAAGTACAGGTCTTACTCCACCCTGCTCCGAACCAACAACAGGACTTAAATCCGCATAATAAATTTCGCCTCTTTTAATAGTCACTTTATCACTCTCCGATATTATGTTTTCACATTCCTATTTTTGACTGAAAATACAAAAATAATCACAAAAAGTGAAAGTTGTTTTAACATCCCCATTCCATTATATTAAAGTCTTAATTTAAAGGTTAAAAAAACCACCGCAAAAGCGATGGTTTTAAAAAATTATTCGAGATCGACTTTAAATTCATATCTACGAGCAACAGTCTCTGCTTCAGTACCAGATTTACAAATAATTGTCAAATCCTTACTACAGCCTGCAAAAGCATTATCACCAATAACTGTAACTGACTCTGGAATTTTAAGTTTTTTAAGTGAAGTGCAATTAGCAAAGCAATTAGCACCAATAGTAGTGGTATTAGCAGATAATGAAATATTTGAAAGCGAAATACAATTTTCAAAAACAGATTCGCCAATATCTACATAGTTAGTACCAAGAAAATATACACTCTTTAATGACTGACAATTATTGAATGCAGCTGTAGAAATATTTGTAACTGTTTTTGGTATGTAAACACTGGTAATTTTTGAATTTTTAAAACAAGCGCTACCGATAGTTGTAACATTAAAGCCAGCAACTGTTTCAGGAATAGATGGAGTCATATCACTACCGATATACTTGGTTAATGTAACCTCTTTATTTTCTTTATCAACTCTATACTGATAATCTACCATTTCTACTCTTGGTGGAGCTTCAGAAGATTCTTCTTGCTTTGATGAAGGCTCTGTCTGAACCGGGTCAGTAACATAAACATAGCTAATAATTATATTAGGGCTTGTCGCAGGATTTGTCGGCACGGTTGCACTTGGATCTTCAGTTGAGCTTTCCGGCTCTGTCGATAAATCGAGCGAACTAAGGTAAGCATCCCAATCAAATGCCGAAACTGTTTCAAGTGGTTGAGTCGGCAACAATGTGGTGCTCACAGTCGAATTAGTTGTAGAAGTTCCTTGTGAGTCATCAGGATTTTTTAAAATGCTCACAGTTGCAATAGATGCTATAAGAACAAAAGTCGCCGCAATAGAAGCGATTATTTTGGTTGGTTTTTTCATAGAAGATTCCCTCAAAAAATATTAGTCAAAAATATACTTTGTCATTATACTATAAATCGACAGAAATGTATATAGTATTTTTTTACCAAATTGTTAATAAATAATTTCTACAATATGCTAAAAATAAACTGTTCTCTTGTAAATTAAAAGACAATGTGTTAGACTGTTATTAAATTTTTAAAGTGAGGTATTTTATTATGCAAAAAGCATGGTACAAAGAAATGGTCGTTTACCAGGTATGGCCAAGAAGTTTTAAAGACTCTAACGGCGATGGTATCGGTGACCTTGAGGGTATTTACTCTAAACTCGATTATATCAAAAGCATTGGTATTGACGCTATATGGTTTTCACCACTTTTCTGCTCACCTAATGCTGACTATGGTTACGATATTGCTGACTATATGGATATAAACCCAGAATACGGCGATATGGATACTTTCAAAAAGGTTTTAGCTCGTGCTCACGAACTCGGAATGAAAGTATTTATGGACTTAGTTGTTAACCACACATCAACTGAGCACAAATGGTTTAAAGAGAGCTGTAAAAGTGTAGATAACCCTTACCACGATTATTATATCTGGAGAAAAGGTAAAGGTAAAAACGGTAAAAAACCACCAAACAACTGGCTTTCAACATTTGAAGGTGGTGCTTGGGAATATGTTGAATCTGTCGATGAATATTACCTTCACGTTTTCACAAAAGGTCAACCAGACTTAAATATGGATAACCCAAAGGTTCGTGAAGAAGTAAAAAATATTATGAAGTTCTGGCTTGATATGGGTGTAGATGGCTTCCGTGAAGACGTTATTACATACATCTCTAAAAAAGAAGGACTTCCAAACGGTATTCCGATTCCTGTTGCTTGTGGTATGGAGCATTATAACTGTGGTCCACACCTTTATGAATACCTCAAAGAATTCCACGACGACGTTCTTTCAAAATATGATTGCTTTACAGTCGGTGAAGGTCCTCTTCTTACAACTGACAGAGCACTTAAGTTTGTTACTGAGGGTGAGGGTCAGGTTCTCAAAACAATGTTCAGCTTTGACCACCTTGAAGCAGACTGCTTTATGACAGACTGGATTAAAACACCATTTAATCTTAAAAAGATGAAAAAGTGCTACCAGAAATGGTATGATGCAATGAACGGCAAAGCTTGGCACACTCTTTACCTCGAAAACCATGACCATCCTCGTATAGTTGACCGTTATGGTAGCTTAAAATACAGAGTTGAAAGTGCAAAAATGCTTGCAACAATGTGCTACTTACAGAAAGGTACACCTTTCATTTATCAGGGTCAAGAAATTGGTATGACAAACATTGAACTTCATTCTATTGATGAATTCAAGGATATGATTACCTTCAATAACCAGAAAATGTTTAACAAGCTTGGCATCAAGGGTGACAGATTTGTTAAGATGGCAAACAAAGGCTCACGTGAAAACTCAAGAACTCCTGTTCAATGGGATGACTCAGAGTATGCTGGTTTCTCAACAGTAGAGCCTTGGTTCAACCTTAACCCTAACTATAAAGAAATTAACGTTGCAGCAGCAGAAAAAGACCCTGACAGTATTCTTAACTATTACAGAAAGCTTTTAAAATTCAGAAAAGAAAATGAAGTTGCAATTTATGGCTCATTTAAGCAATATTATGAAAACAGCAAAGAGCTCTTCGTTTACGAAAGAGAGCTTGACGGCGTAAAATTGCTTGTTATCAACTCATTTGTTGAAAACGAAGTTGATTTCAAAGCACCTCAGGGATTTGATCTTACTAAAGGTGAGCTTGTACTTTCAAACTACAACTACCCTGCTACAACTAGTAACGGCTTCAAAACAAAACCTTACGAAACAAGAGTTTATCTCTTTAAATAAAAAAACTAACCGAGTGGAAACCACCACTCGGTTAGTTTTTTACTTTTTAATCTCTAAATCAGCATACACTGGAAAATGGTCTGAAACATAACGTTCATCAACCCCAGCGGTTACTACCTTGTAAGACAAAGCCTTTAAGTTATCATTCACCATTACATAGTCTATAATATCACCATCATGCTTTGATGGTTTTGTGTCGTGATATGTAAGATAATTCATTGTGTCTTGAGCCTGATATTTTGTATCGTGAAGAACCTTGGTAAATTCTGTGTAGTTATCACTACCCTCTTGTACGTTCATATCGGCAGTAAATACAACTGGCAAATCTTTATATTGTTCTATATGCTCAAGAATCATTTTTACACTTTCTTCTCTTGCTTTTATGCCAACGTGGTCAAAATGAGAATTCACATGAACATATTGCTCTTTTGTTTCCTTATTTTCTAAAACCACCCATGTACAAATACGGTTACAAGCTGCATCCCAGCCAAGTGATGGCTTTTCTGGTGTTTCAGAAAGCCAGAATGTGCCACTATCTACAAGATTATATTTATCTTTTAAATAGAACACTGCAGAATATTCACCTTGATTTTTACCATCATCTCTAGCTACACCAACGTAGTCGTAATCTGTAAGAGTTTCTTTTAATGTTGCCATCCATTCCGGTGTTGCTTCCTGCACACCTATTGAATCTGCACCACTTTTAATCATTGTATCTGTAACAATATCAATTCTTTCTTCCCAAGAGTCACGCCCAACATTTGTGCAACGGATATTGAAGCTCATAATTCTTAAAGTTTCAGTGCTTGATTTTTCCTCAAAATCCTGAATAGTATCTGGCCAGTCTTTATAAAGAAGAACTCCTGCTGTAATACCTATTGCTAATACTAAAACGATTGAAATAATACTGAAAATAATTTTTATATTCATAACCAAATTTCACTTTCTTAAAAACTCATATTAATTTTTTCATATTCTTTTAAAAATTCTTTCAAAGATGCAACCATTTTTTCTGTACCACCAATTGAGTTACTTTCGCAATTTACAACAAGCAATGGTTCATGGAGGCTGAGTCTCATAAGAAGCCAGCCATCACCCTTTTTCTTATCGAAATTAACTTTTACACCTTCAAAATTGAGTTTTACACGCTCAATCCCTTTAGTGTTATCAGAGAACTCTTTAAAATCTTCTAAAACTGAATTACCGTAAGTTACAAAATCTTCTTCAGTAATTTTAATTCTTATTTCTCTTTCTTCCAAAGGTGATTTAAGTTTATTTAAAATATCACCTAAAGTTTTACCTTGCTTTCTTAATGATGCAGTTAATATAACAATTTGTGTTGCGAGATATGCACCATCATCAAGATAATAATTATCTTTAAAAGCAGCGTGACCAGAGGTTTCAATCGCAAGAGGTGCAACGTTCCCCTCTTCAAATGTGAGGCGTTTAGCTTCATCAATTACATTTTTATAGCCACGTTTAAATCTTCTGTGAATTCCACCTAATTCTTGCTCTATAAACTCAGTCAAGCCGTCTGATGTTACTGAGTCAGTAACAATAATTCCATTTGGATAACTTCTGAGAGCAATATATGAAGCAAGTGCTACTAATTTATTACGATTAATAGGTTCGCCCTCAGAATCAACACAAGCAGAACGGTCACAATCTGTATCAAAAATTATGCCTAAATCTCCATTAGCCTTTTTTGTTGCCTCAGAAATTAAATCCATAGCTGCCTTATTTTCAGGGTTAGGCTGGTGTGTAGGAAAGCGACCATCTGGGTGCACAGCAATACTACCAGCAGTATCTGCTCCAAGAGGATTCAAAACATCTTTTATATAAAACTCACCAACACCATTGCTTGGGTCAACAACAATTTTAAGACCTTTTAACGGATAATCGTAATCAGATGCATTAACACCTTTTTTAATCATTTCGCGAAGACTTTCGCAATAGGTAGCCATATTAGCCAATTTTTCTGTAGTACCTTTAAAATCACCTTTTGTCCAGACCTTTGTTGATGCACGTGTTAAAATAGCCTTAATATCATCACCAGAGAATCCACCTTCTCTTGTGAAGAACTTTAAACCATTCATATTCATTGGCAAGTGACTTGCTGTAATTTCAATTGCAGCATCAACATCGTAATTAATTATTGACATAAACATAGATGGTGTTGATGAAAGACCACAATCATACACCTTATATCCCATAGCAAGAAGTACGTTTTCAACAACATATTTAATGCTGATTGAAGAAATTCGTGGGTCATAGCCGATTGCTACCTTTAAATCTTCATATTTACCTATTTTTCTTTCTAAGTGATTGGCAAAAGCCCATGTAATTGATTGAAGACGCTCCGCAGTTAAATCAACCGGTGTGCCATCGGTTGAAAAAGCTGAGCCACGTATATCAGTACCACTTTTCAAAAACATTAAATCAGTCAAAATAATCGCTCCTTCCTACTATGTAAGTTACTCTTTGAGTTTCATCCTGAGGATTTTCAAATGTTGATTCACTAAAGCGTGAAAGCACAGAAAAACCAGCCTTTTCTACTGCAATAGTCAGTTCTTCATCTGTATAAGCTTTTTCTTTAAAGCTTTCACCACATCTAAAATAATCTTCCCCATTTTTAACAAAAAAATCAAGGTTGATATTTACAGTTTTTTCATCTTCGAGTAAAGTATTACGCCATGCGCAGAAAACATTCTTTTCATCATAAATAAAAATGTTATTACCTAAAACTTTCTGATGTTTGTAAACCGTGTTTGCATCAAAAATTATAATACCATCAGTATCAAGAAAATTCACAAGATTTTTAAAAGTCTTTTTAACTAACTCATAATCTGTAATATGATTGATGCTATCAAGTGCACAAACAATTGCTCTCACAGAACCATAAAGGTCAGTTTCTTCCATACGTTGACAAAGAAACATTATGTTTTCACCTGATTCTGAGGCTTTATTCTGTGCTTCAGAAAGCATATCAAAAGAAGCATCAGTACCAATAACCTCAAAACCCAATTTTGAAAGTTCAATAGAAAGTGAACCAGTACCACATGCTAAATCTAAAAGAAGACCATCTTCAATATTATATTTTTTGAGTATAGTTTTAATATATTCTGCTCTACCCTTATAATCAACATTTTTAGTTAATTCATCGTAAACAGAAGCAAATGAATTGTAAGACACAACATCAACTCTCTCTCAAAACAATTTTAACATATTTATTCCAATATGTAAATACAACAAATTTACTTTGAAAATATTATGTACTTTACACCTTTAAAAATTTTTCAAAATATGTTAAAATCGTTTTAAAAACAAGGAGGTTTTTCTATGAAAAAATTTCTTGCAGTGTTTCTTTCGGTTGTTTTATTAACCCTCACTACTATTCCTGCATTTGCTAATGAGGAGCAATGTAGCTGTGGTGAACCACCAATTATTTATGTTGCGGCACTTGGTAGTGGCACTTTAACACTTGATGCAGGCACAGAAAATGAACGAGTGTTATTCAGGCCAGATACAGGCTATATTATAGGTGAATTAACACCTGTAGTTTCTGCAGCCGGTCAGTTAATCAACGATGGTGATTACGACGCATTTGGTGATGTGTTAATAGAGTGTGTTATGAAAATTTTTGGTGATTTGGCTCTTGATAAAGATGGAAACTCTTCCCCAAGAGTTACTTGCGAAGAATTTCACCCCACTGATGAAGTAGAACATAGTTTAGACCATAACTATTACTTTGGTTATGATTTCAGACTTGACCCAATTGAGAACGCCAAAGGGCTTTATCAATTTATTCAGGAAGTTAAAGCCTTAACAAAGCACGACGAGGTTCAACTTCGTGCTTCAAGTATGGGTGGCGTTACCACTATGAGTTACATAAAGCTCTATGGCACAAAAGATATTGAAACTATTATTTTTCAATGTTGCCCACTTCTTGGCACTGCAGTTGCCGGTGAGCTTTACACAGGCAAAGTAGAGCTTAATGCAGATGCTATAGAACGCTATGCGGCACAAGCAATGCCTGAGCTTGAAAATGACTTTTTAGGTGGTGTTGTTTATACACTTTTAGAAATGCTCACAACAGCTGGTCTTCTGGATTTAATAGTCGAAATTGGCGATGATTTAATTTTAAATTTGAAAGACAGAGTATTTAACGAAGCTCTTATTCCAATGTTTGCCACAATGCCTGGCATCTGGAGCTTTGTTCCGCATGAATATTATGAAGATGCTAAAATCTTTATGAAGCTCGACCCTGTTGAAAACGCAAAGCTCATTGAAAGAATTGACTTTTATCATTATGAAGTTCAGCAAAGTGCAGAAAAATTAATTGCTGAATCAAAAAAGAACGGCACAACGTTTTATAATGTAGTCGGTTACAATATGCAAAGAACACCGCTTGTTTCTGCTTATCTTAATGATTCTGATGGCACAGTTGACACTATGTACGCTTCTTTAGGTGCTACCTGTAGCAACATAAACAGCGGATTCCACTATGATTACAGACAACAAAAGCATTTAGATAAAAATTATATGTCACCTGACTGGAAAATTGATGCTTCAACCTCTATTATGCCTGAAAGCACTTGGTTTATTAAAGATATGATGCACTCCTCTACTCACGATGGTCACGGTGAAATGTATAAATGGATGTTCGAGAGCGAAGAACAATTAACTGTTTTTGATAATCCAAAATACCCTCAATTTATGCAGAACGACGTAAAAAACCAAACGTTTATTGAAGTTGAAGAAGATAAAGGTGTATTAGGCAACAGCTTTTCAAATTTCTTCAGAATGCCATCTTTTATTCATTTAGTTGATTTGATTTCGAAGTTAATTAAATATTTCTTGCCATAATTTAGGTGTTAGGTGCCAGGTTTTAGATTTTAGAGAAAAATAAAAGGTTCTATCATTTTCAGTTTATGAAAATGATAGAACCTTTTTTATATTGGTTAAACACTAAATTAACGCTTTATTTACTACTGCATTGAAGTCGTCTATATCAATTTCGTTATCTTCAGCTAAATTTGCTGCTGCGAAATATGCGCCTTCAAGTGACACATTATTACTTGTGTGTCTTGCAAGTTCTATAAGCATCAAGTCAATACCATCACAAACACTGTCTCCGTTTACATCACCACGAACTACAAGAGTGTATTCTGCAACCTGTGTGCCAGTTGCGTCTGTTACTTGTACCTTTGAACCAGTACCATAATAACCATATTCTGAATTTGGTGTTGTGGTTAATGTGTAACCATCCATAGCAACTATTGATTCATTCAAATCTTTTGAAGCAGAAATATTAGTTGATAAGTATTGCGTTGGTTCATTTAATGCCACATCAAAAGTTGTAACACCGGCTAAATATTCGTTAAGAAATTCTATTTTTTCTTCCTTTCCAACATGACCACAAATCTCACAAACTTCTTCACGAGTACCTTCTACACCTTCAAATATAGGGTCATTTACAACTTCTATATATGTGTGGTCTGTTGAGTTGTAGTGGATTACAAGATTTTTGGTAGTAAAATTATCTTCATCCATAATAATATTATTCCAATCAAAAGGAGAACCTTCATAAAATACATATTTTAAACCGTCATTAGGATGAAAAGCACCATAACCAACATTTTTTAAACTTTTTGGAACAACAACTGATTCAAGCTTTTTACAACCAGCAAACGCATTATCACCAATATCAGTTACATTTTTTGACATTACAAGTAATTCTAAGTTCAAACAACCATCAAAAGCATTCGCCCCTATTTTTTCTATTGTATCTGGAAGTTTAACTGATTTTAAAAATTTGTTACCAGAAAAAGTGTATTTTTTCACATCTATCAAAGTTTCTGGTAAAATAATATTCCTTATAATTTTACCATCCAAATATAAACCACCACCATTACTTAATGGGTTAGCAGTAGCAGAATAAAAATCGATATTGCACCATTTTTCTATATCTGCAATATTAACTTTTTTTAGTTGGACACAACTACCAAAAGCGTTTTCTCCTATTTGTATAACGCTTTTTGGTATTGATACGCTTGTTAAATTTGAACAACCATAAAATGCATAGTCACTTATATCGGTTATGCTATTTGGCATTTCTACTGAAACAAGCGATTCATTAGCTTGAAAAGCAAAATCATATATTTTTGTTACAGTATCAGGTACTATATACTGAGTCAATGTTTTTCCTTGAGGGTATTTTATAAGCATTGTTTTTTCTTTATTAAATAAAACACCATCAACACTTGCGTAATTTTCATTATTTGCAGAAACATTTATTAATTCAAGAGAACGGCAATTAATAAAAGCGTTATCACCAATTTGATTAGTATTTTGAGGAATTGATATACTTGAAAGTTTTACACAACCATAGAAAGCTTCATCACCTATGCTTTCTATGTTATTACCAAGCGTTACACTTTCAAGAGATGTACAAGAATAAAACGCTCTATCATCTATATTTATTACACTATCAGGAATAGTTACACTTGTAATAAAATCACAATTTTCAAAAGCCTCGCAACCAATATCTGTTACAGGCAAATCATTATATGTTTCTGGAATTACAAATTCGTTAGAGATATCTTCCCAATAACCAGTCACACAATAACTTTCAGAATTATCATTTAATTCAAATAAAAGTAAATTGGTTCTATTTAAAATATAATTCAAATTATTTTCTTCAAGATAATTGCAGACATATTGATTATCGTTTACTATAAAAGCAGCTTTCTCTGAACAAGCATTAAAGGCTGAATCGCCAATACTTGTTACCCCTTTACCTATTGTTATATTTGAAAGCGAAGTACAGTTAGAAAAAGCAAAATCGCCAATACTGGTTACAGTGTCAGAGATGGTTAAGTCTGTAATAGAAGTGCAATTCATAAAAGCAATATTGCTTATACGCTTTGTGCCTTCCGATATTACCAGATCAGTTACCAACTGGTCATTTAAATATAAATTGTATGCATAATATAATGGGTTCGATGTATATTTTTCATCTACACTTCCGACACTTATACCAAAATATATATTACACCAAGCGTCAATGCTTTCAATATTAACACGTGAAAGCGAATAGCAATAACTAAAAGCAGAGTTACCTATACTTGTTACACTATCAGGGATTGTTATACTTGTAAGCGAAGTACACCCACTAAAAGCATAGTTGCCTATACTTGTAACAGTATCTGGGATTACTATACCTTCAATCAAACTACAATTAGAAAAGGCACTCTCTCCTATTCTCGTTACTGGCAACCCTTCATATTCACTTGGTATTACAAGAATACCAGAAGCATCAGAAAACCATGAACTTACATAATACGACTTACCATTACTGTTCAATTTCAAAGGAACTTCAACAATAGCATTTGCCACAGGCGTTAACGTTAACGAAGCACAAATACACACAGTAAAAACAAAAACTAAAAATAAACTTAAAAATTTTTTCACTTTAACCCCACCTTAAATTAATTCATAAAAACAAAAAGTGCGACTACCGAAGCAGTCGCACAAAAAACGCAAACCCCGATAGTCGCGAAACAAATTCAATATAAAGGGCAATTAAGCACAATCACATTGCGGGAATTTGCGTTTTTATCAAATTCTCAACCGTGATTATGCAAAAGAGTACTATATCTCTATATAATAATAGAAATTACCCCTATCTTTATATTCAATTTGTTTCGCAACTTTAGTTTATCACAAATTTTCCGATTTAGCAATAGTTTTATTAGTAGAATGAGTTAGTTAATATAAAACGCCTCTCTTCGAAGAGAGGGGGACTATTCATCACATAAAATTGTTTTTAGTATTACATTTTCAGGCGATAGATATATTTTAGATTATAATAAGTTTAATTGGAATGGTGGAGAGTTCTTCGCCTTGCGGTTGGTTCTTTGGGTAGTGTTGGTCGGTTTATTGATAAGATTTGTATTTTACTTTATTTTTTCACCGACGAACTATTTATAGTAAAGCGACCTCGTTTCGAAGAACTCTCCACCACGATTACGCGCGGTCCCCCTCTCTTCGAAGAGAGGCGTTTGGGTTCATTTAATTTTTATTTTCATTTATCACACTTTATATTAGTTGGTGCACTCTTGCGGGAGAGCAGAGCTCTTCCCCTACGGTTGTGGGAGTTAATTTATTTATTCGCCTTTGACTACATCTTTACAATTAACTCGTGTCGAAGAACTCTCCACCACGCTTACGCGCGGTCCCCCTCTCTTCGAAGAGAGGCGTTTTGGTACATTTGATTTTTATTTTCATTTATCACACTTTATATTAGTTGGTGCACTCTTACGGGAGAGCAAAGCTCTTCCCCTACGGTTGTGGGAGTTAATTTTTTCTTTCATTTATTCTTTATTGTTTATTCTATACTCTATATTCTTTAAAAAGCAACTACATTCTCTCATTTATATTGAATGAAAGAATGTAGTTTTTGCAATTCATATTTAATTACATTATATTTATTGCTTAAAGAATTCGCAGAATGCTCTGTAAGCCATATAAACGTCGAGTTTTGAAACAACCTCGTATGGAGCGTGCATTGAGAGAACAGGAACACCTAAGTCAACAACATCAACATCAAGAGAAGCGATGTATTTTGCAACTGTTCCGCCACCACCAGCGTCAACCTTACCGAGTTCACCAATCTGCCATACAACATTTGCTTTTTCCAACATACCACGGATTTTACCCATATATTCAGCACTTGCATCACTTGTGCCAGATTTACCACGAGCACCTGTATATTTTGTAATAACAACACCCTTGTTTATTTCTGAACAGTTATTCTTTTCAAACACGTCACAGAAAGTTGGGTCAAGTGCTGAGTTAACGTCAGCAGAAAGACATTCGCTCTTTGCTAAAATATCGTAGCCCTGAACACCTTCAATTTCACCCAATTTATAAATGAAGTTTTCAAGGTAATCTGAATTAAGACCTGTGTTACCATCTGAACCAGTTTCTTCTTTATCTGCAAGAACTGTAACAGTTGTATAGTTTGGTTTTTCGACTGCTAATGAAGCCATAACTGCTGGGTAAGCACAAACTCTGTCATCGTGGCCATAAGAACCGATTAAGCTTCTGTCAAAACCAATATCTGAAGCCTTGAATGCCGGAACTGCTTCAAGCTCTGCACTTAAGAAGTCTGCTTCAATAATACCATATTTCTCATTAATAAGCTTCATAATATTAAGCTTAACAAGCTCACTACCTTCACCATCTTTAAATGGACGGCTACCAACCAAAATGTTTAACTCTTCACCTTTAATACCTTCACCTAAAGTTCTCTTTGCTTGTTCGTAACCTAAGTGAGGTAAAATATCTGTAATAACAAATTTAGGGTCTTTGTCATCTTCGCCCAAACAAACATCAACAACTGTGCCGTCCTTTTTAACAACAACACCGTGAAGTGAAAGTGGAATTGTAACCCATTGATATTTTTTAATACCGCCATAATAGTGTGTTTTAAAAAGTGCTAATTCGTCTTTTTCATAAAGTGGGTTTGGTTTTAAGTCAAGACGTGGTGAATCAATATGAGCAGCAGAAATTTTAACGCCCTCTTTTAATGATTTTTTACCCATAACTGTGAGAATAATTGATTTATTACGATTTACATAATAAAATTTATCTCCTGCTTTATACTTCTTTGTATCGTCATATTTCTTATAGCCATTTGCTTCTGCAATTTTTACAACAGATGCAACTACTTCTCTCTCTGTTTTTGAAGAATCAAGGAACTTTTTGTAATCTTCACAGAATTTATCTGCCTTTTTAATTTCAGCATCCTTTAAAACTTCGCCAGCATTCTCTGATTTGTAAAACAAAGTCTTTTTTAAATCGTCTGTTTTTTTATTAGCCATTTTTAAGCACTCCTTAAAAAATATTTTTTATTAATTCTTCGAGTTCGTCTTCAAGAGAAAACGGCTCGTAGTTTTTAATTATATAATCAGCCTTACTTTCATAAAATTCATCTTTCTTCTGACCATTTATGCGAACTAAAGCATCTTTTTCGCTAATGCTGTCACGCTTTATAATACGCTCTTTTCTTACATCTTCTGGTGCTGTTACAACAATTAATTTATCACAAGCATCAGCATAGCCTGATTCTATTATTGCCGCAGCATCAACAATTACTACTCTGTGAGTCTTAAAAGCCTCATTTGCTTCAAGTTGTATTTTTTCGTTTATTGCAGGGTGCATAATAGAATTTAAAAGTGCTGTATTTTCTGGTGTAGAAAACGCCTTTTCTGCAAGCTTTTTACGATTTAATACACCATTCTCTAAAATATTATCACCAAAATTTTCACTTAATTTATTTAAAAGTGATGTGTTATCAACAAGAATTTCACGAGCGACAATATCGCCATCAATAATATAAGCGCCCTTGTCTTTCAAATATCTTGAAATAGTGGATTTACCAGCACCAGTTTTACCTGTAAGACCAATAAGAGTTTTATTATTTAAGTCAACAACATTAAATGCTGCCGCTCTTAAAAGCCTGTTTAATACTGCTAAATCATCTGTAGTTTCATCCGGACAACGCACAAAGCACTGCTTTGCTCCGATTGTATCAAGCTCCCTTAAACAATCAAAAAGATGATTACTTAAAGAACGATAATCATTTTTATTGCCATAAGTAATAAACTTAACCTCTAAATTTTCGCCTTCGCCATCAAACACCATGGCATAAGTATTCTCGGTTTTATGGTTATTAACATAGCTACAAAATGATTTATAATCACCTTTCAAAATAGTAACAACTGCATTTGGTGAATAATGTTTATATTTCATACCAGGTGAAGAAACTTTTTCGCCATCTTTAAGTGGATTTAAAACTGCGTCATCTACTGAAACCTTACCACACACACTTTCAAGCTCGGTTAATGTAACATTACCAGGTCTTAAAAGCTTCGGTATATCACCACAAAGCGAAATTACAGTTGATTCAACACCCTCTTCGCTTTCACCACCATCAATAACAAGAGGTATCTTACCATTCAAATCTGAAAAAACGTGTTCTGCTTTTGTAGGACTTGGTTTACCAGAAATGTTGGCTGATGGTGCCGCTATTGGCAAACCACAATATTTAATTAAGTTTCTTGCTACCTTGTGAGAAGGGCACCTTACAGCTACCGAATCTAACCCTGCAGTTACACACATTGGTACCTTCTCACTTTTTGGTAAAATCATAGTAAGTGGACCTGGCCAGAATTTTTCTGCCAGTTTTTTTGCTATTTCAGGTACTTCACTTACTAAATCAAAAATTTCTGAAAATTCCGAAATATGAACTATCAAAGGGTTATCCTGTGGTCTGCCTTTAGCTTCAAAAATTCGCTTAACTGCTAATTCTGAATAAGCATTACCAGCAAGACCATAAACAGTTTCGGTAGGCATTCCTACTACATTGTCACTCTTTAAAAGTTCAACTGCTTTTTTATATTTCTCACTACCATCTGTAGCAGATATTTTAATAATTTCTGTATTCAAAATTATCCCTCAGCTGCTTGTAATTTTTGTGCTGTATCTGCAGTTATGAGTGCATCGATAAGCTCATCAATATCACCATTCATAATTGCCTCTATTTTATAAAGTGTAAGACCTATTCTGTGGTCAGAAACTCTACCCTGTGGGAAGTTATATGTTCTTATTCTTTCACTTCTGTCACCTGTTCCGACTTGTGAACGGCGTTCATCAGCAATTTCAGAATCCTGCTTTTCTCTTTCAACCTCTAAGAGTCTTGAACGAAGAATTTTTAATGCTCTGTCTTTATTTTTGTGCTGACTTCTTTCATCCTGACACTCAACAACCGTACCAGTAGGAAGGTGTGTAATACGAATTGCAGATTCTGTTTTATTAACGTGCTGACCACCAGCGCCACTTGCACGGAAGGTATCAATCTGCAATTCACTTGGGTCAATAGCAATATCAACTTCTTCAGCTTCTGGTAAAACGGCAACTGTTACTGTTGAAGTGTGAATTCTGCCACCAGATTCTGTTTCTGGTACACGCTGAACACGATGAACACCACTTTCAAATTTAAAACGAGAATAAGCGCCTTCGCCTTCAATCATAAAGCTGATTTCTTTAATACCACCAAGACCAGTTTCATTTATATTCATAACGTCGGTTTTCCAACCGCGACTTTCAGCATACATTGAATACATTCTGAAAAGTGAGCCGGCAAAAAGTGCCGCTTCATCACCACCTGCACCACCACGAATTTCAATAATAACATTACGATAATCGTTAGGGTCTTTTGGTAAAAGAAGGGTTTTAAGTTCAGAATAAAGCTCCTCTTTCTTTTGTTTTGACTCTTTATATTCTTCTTCTAAAAGTTCTTTAAAATCTTTATCCTGTGAAGCATCTGAAAGAAGCTCTAATGCTTCTTTTTCTGTTTTGTCAGCATCTTTATATGCTCTGAAGCACTCGACAACAGGAGTAAGATTTTTAAGCTCACGCATAAGCTCTTTATATTGATTTTGGTCGTTTACAACTTCAGGCTCACAAATAAGCTCATTAACCTTTTGGAATCTTAATTCAACTTGTTCTAATTTATCAATCATTATTTTCTTCTCTAATTACTTTCTTAATATTTTTTTCTGCTTTTACTCTTGGAATTAAAAATTCTCTGCCACAATTGTCACAACGAAGACGGAAATCAATCCCAGAACGGAGAACAGTAAATATTTTTTCACCACAAGGATGTGTTTTTTTCATTTCTAGTTTATCACCGACACGAATATCCAAAACCATTCCGCCTTTCTATAAAAAAATACAACAATTTGAAATATTATAGCACACTTAAACATAAAATTAAAGAGTAAACATAAAAATAAATGGAATCAGGTGATAATAAATGTCGTTATATTTACCAGAAGGTTTTTTAATTAAAACAGAAGAGAACAAAAAAGCACTAAGCAGCTTTGAGAATTTTAAAGATGCTTTCAAAAAAGGTTCTGCTTTAGAAGCCAGAGCATTAACATGTGATAAAGAACATAATTTACATATTGACTTTGGCTTTATCGAAGGAATAATCCCACGCTCTGAATGTGCAGTGGGAATTGATGAGGGCACAACAAGAGATATTGCAATAATTGCAAGAGTAAACAAACCTGTAAAATTTATAATTACAGATATAAAAGAAATCAACGGTAAGCTTACTGCAATTCTTAGCCGAAAGGTTCTGCAAAACAGATTTTATCAATTAAGACTGCCTGAGTTAAAAGTTGGTGATATTATAAGCGCATCTGTTACCCACCTTGAGAATTTTGGTGTTTTCTGTGATATTGGTTGTGGTATAAATGCACTTTTACCAATTGATAATATTTCTGTTTCGCGAATTCCACACCCAAAAGTTAGGTTTTCTGTTGGTGATGAAATAAAAGTTATTATCAAGGATATTGACGAAGATAACAGAGTTACACTTTCACACAAAGAGCTTTTAGGCACCTGGGAAGAAAATGCAAGAGAATTCTCAGTTGGTGAAACCGTAAGCGGAATTATAAGAAGCGTTGAAAACTATGGAATTTTCATTGAACTGGCACCTAATCTTGCTGGTCTTGCTGAATACACCTCTAATGTTGAAGTTGGTCAGCAAGCAAGTGTATATATTAAAAGTATTATTCCAGAAAAAATGAAATTCAAATTAATAATTGTCGAGTCGTTTAAGGCTGATTATCCAAAACCTGCCCCTAACTATTTTTATAATGATAATCATATTGATTATTTCAAATATTCCCCTGACTGCTCTGACAGAATAATTGAAACAATTTTTTAACTTTCTATTGTAAATAAAAACGCTGTATTGTATAATGATACTAAATAATTTTTTGTGAGGTATCACTTATGAAATACAGCGTTTTTTCTGGTATTCAGGGCGAAGTTTCAAAATTAGGTTTTGGTCTTATGCGCCTTCCTAAGCTTTATGAGGGTAAAGAGGATATTGACTATAAAGAAGCCGAAAGACTTGTCGATTTAGCATACAATAATGGTGTTAATTATTTTGATACTGCTTATGTCTATCACAATGGCGAATCTGAGATTTTTGCTGGAAAAATTCTCAATAAATACCCAAGAGAAAGCTATAAATTAGCAACTAAATTACCCGGCTGGGCAATAAAAAATGACGGCAAAACTGTTGATGAGCTTTTCAATGAGCAATTAAAAAAATGCGACGTAGAATATTTTGACTTTTATCTTCTTCACAGTTTAAACAGAGATATTTGGAACACATTTAAGTCTGTTAATGCTTATGAAAATTTAAAAGAAAAGAAAGCCGAGGGAAAAATTCGCCATTTAGGCTTTTCATTCCACGGTGATATGGAATTATTTAAAGAGTTATTAAATAATTATGAGTGGGATTTTGTTCAGTTACAAATTAACTATTACGACTGGGAAGCAGATAATGCTAAAGATTTTTACAAGCTACTTGAGGACAAAAACATTCCTTGCATTGTTATGGAACCGGTTCGTGGTGGTTCTTTACAAAAATTAAATGATGAAGCAGTTGAGGTTTTTAAAAAACTTTCTGATAATTCCCCTGCTTCTTACGCATTAAGATTTGTAGCAGAGCTTCCAAATGTTTTAGTAACCTTAAGTGGTATGTCAACTTATGAACAGGTTGAAGACAACATTAACACCTTTAATGAATGTAAGCCACTTTCTGATGAAGAGAAGAAAGCAATTGAAAAAGCGAACGTTCTTTTCAGAAAAAACTTTGCTATTCCTTGCACAGCTTGTAAATATTGTGTTACTGAATGTCCTAAAGGTATTGATATTCCTTCTTGCTTTGCTTCTTTTAACGATTACAATAAAACAAGAGATGTAAAAGATTTAAACAAAACTTATCTTCTTATACCAGAAGATAAAAGAGCACACAACTGTATTGACTGCAAGAAATGTATGGAGCATTGTCCACAAGAGATAAATATTCCAAGAAAGCTTTCTGGAATAAAAGAATTAGCAAAATAAAGGATGGTTTAATATGTCAATTATTTTTGATGAACAAAATAAAGTATTTAAATTAGACACTAAAACTTCTACATATATTTTTGGTGTTTTTACAGGTGATTATTTAGTTCACTACTACTATGGTGCACCTATTCCTGACACAAATGTAGAAAAATTAAGATACAGAAGCCATTACGCTTCTTTCTGCCCTGACTCACCTACTGCAAGAGAAAAGAATTTTTCGCCAGATGTTACACCTATGGAATACTCAACAAACGGTGCTGGTGATTTCAGAATTTCTGCATTCGCTGTAAAAAACGCAAACGGTGACACAGTTACAGATTTAAGATATGTAAGCCACAAGATTTACAAAGGCAAAAGAGCATTAAAAGGCTTACCATCACTTTATTTGAATAATGATGACGAAGCAGACACACTTGAGGTGTTAACTTGCGACAAGGTTACTGGCGCAGAGGTTACTCTTGTTTACACAGTATTTAAAGATTATGGTGCAATTACAAGAAGTGTTAGTGTAAAGAATAATTCTGATAAAGCGTTTTCAATTGAAGCAGTTCACTCTTTGTGCGTTGATTTACCTTCAGCAGATTTTGAAATGCTTAATTTGTATGGCAAATGGGCAAAAGAACGTTCATTAGGCAGACATAACCTCCACACAGGTATTCAGTCAATTAAGAGTAAGCGTGGTTCTTCAAGCCACAACCACAACCCATTCACAGCGCTCGTCAGTAAAAACGCTACAGAAACTTATGGCGAATGTTATGGTTTTAATTTAGTTTATAGCTCTAACTTCTCTATTGATGTTGAAGTAGATTCATTTTTCCAGACAAGACTTTTAATGGGTATTAACCCTGAGACCTTCAGCTGGGTTTTAGAGCCACAAGAGGAATTCTATTCACCTGAGGCTGTTATGGTTTACACCAATGAAGGTCTTGGTGAAATGAGCAGAATATTCCACAAGTTATATTCTAATAACCTCGTTCGTGGTGAATGGAAGAAAAAGAAAAGACCTCTCCTTATAAACAACTGGGAAGGTACTGGAATGGATTTTGATACCGATAAGTTAGTTTCATTCGCTCGTCACGCTAAAAATATGGGCTTTGAAATGCTTGTTATGGACGACGGTTGGTTTGGTCACAGAGACAGTGATGATTCCTCACTCGGCGACTGGTACGTTGCAGAATACAAATTACCAGGTGGACTTTCTAACCTCATAAATCAGGTTAAAGCTATGGGACTTAAATTCGGTATTTGGTTTGAGCCTGAAATGATTTCACCTGACTCTGACATATTCCGTGCACATCCTGACTGGCATCTTCACGTTAACGGAAGAGACAGCTCTATTGCAAGAAATCAATATGTAATTGACTATTCAAGAAAAGAAGTAAGAGATTACATTTATTCACAGATGTATAAAATTCTTTCTGAGAATGACATTGATTATGTTAAATGGGACTTTAACCGCAACTTAACAGAGGTTGCTAACGCAGATTTGCCACCCGAAAGACAAGGTGAAGTGTTCCATAGATTTGTTCTTGGTACTTATGAGATTATGGATAGATTAACAAAAGACTTCCCTCACCTTCTTTTAGAGAACTGCTCTGGTGGTGGCGGTAGATTTGATGCTGGTATGCTTTATTACTCACCACAAATCTGGACAAGCGATGACACAGACCCAATTGAAAGGCTTACAATTCAATTTGGTACTTCTCTTGTTTACCCTGCTTCAACTATGGGGGCTCACGTTTCTGCAAGTAGAAGGACCGGCTATGAAACAAAAACTAATGTTGCTCTATGGGGTACTTTTGGTTATGAATTAGACCCAGACAAATTATCAGAAGAAGAAATTACTGAAATCAAAGAACAAGCAAAGCTTTATCATAAATATTATGATGTTATTCACTATGGCGACCTTTACAGACTCGAAACACCGTTTGAAAATTATGACAGATGCGCTTGGCAATTTGTTTCAGACGACAAAAAAGAGGCGCTTGTTACTGTTGTTCAAATTAAAAAGGTTGTTCACGGCTTTAAAATGCTTAAATTACAAGGTCTTAAGCCTGATAGCTTTTATAAAGACGAGTCAACTGGAGACACATTTAGCGGTGCTTACCTTATGAATGCCGGTCTTAATCTTTATGATATTTTAGACGAAGATGGCGACTCATATCTTCTTCATTTAACCGAGGTTTGATTATGATTAATATAAAAGAAAATGATGTTATTCTCTTTCAGGGCGACTCTATAACAGACGGAAATCGTGGCAGAAGCTCTGACCCTAACCACATTCATGGTCATGGTTACCAGTACATTTTAGCAAGTGAGATTTTAGCAGATAACTTAGGTAAAAATGTAACTGTTTATAACCGTGGTATAAGTGGAAACCGAATTGCAGATTTATATGCAAGATGGATTGAAGATTGTCTTAACTTAAACCCAACCATTTTAAGCATTTTAGTGGGTATAAATGAAATGATTTTTCAATATGACCACAACTGTGGTGCTTCACCTGAAAGATTCAAGAAAACTTACAGACTTTTAATAGAAGAAGTGTTTGAAAAGAATCCTGATACAAAGATTGTTATAATGGAACCATTCTTTGGCAAACACAAAGAAGCTGAACTTTGTGAATACATAAAAAACAATATTAGTTTTTACCAGAAAGTAGCAAAAGAAATTGCAGAAGAATTCGGCTTGATATTTGTTCCATTACAAGAAGTTTTTGATGAAGCAAGTAAACGCTGCGACATTTTTGAACTCTTGTGGGATGGTGTTCACCCTACTACTGCAGGGCATCAGCTTATTGCAAGACAGTGGAAGAAGTGCGTTTTAAACCAATAAAAAACAACTCAACGAGATTTTTCTCGTTGAGTTGTTTTTTTAGTTTTTATTCTGTTACATAATACTCATACACGTGCTCACCTTCTGGTGTGAAGTAATCAATATAAGGTGTAGTGTAGCCTTCAGGAGACGTTGTGTTCTCTGGTGGAGTGTTTGATGTAACAAGTTTTACATTACCCGTTGTTGTAGGTGATTTTTCTACTTTATTATTTTTCGTAGTTAATCCAGTTAATATATTTTCCGCTTCACTCGTGTTAAACATCTCATCAAAACTAATAAATAATAACTCTCCTGCAATACCTGATGAATCCTCAAATGCTTTATATATAGGTTCTTCTGTTTCGTAGTAAGGTGTCAATATAAAAAACTCTTTACCAGAAATATATTTTGCTTTTCTTTCGAAACTTGTTGGTTTATTACCTTTTTGAATTCTACTACTATTTTGAATTTTATTGATATTCAAGTCAAAATACTTTGCCTTACTGTTTTCAGAGAACACATAAGAAAGCGAGTCGTAATAAAGTGTGTATGGTTCTTCGCGTTCAACACCATTTTCTAAAAGGGCTTTACCGAAATAAATCAATTGAAAACTATCTGGTGTTGTTTCAACATTTTTAAGGCAGAAGTTTGAGTTATCAATTATATTAACCTTTTCAAAAATTTTATCAATTGTAGTAAGTCTCTCCTTACCTAAAGGAGATACCTCTTTAAATTCTTCATACTCATTAAAAAACACACTGAAGTCTTCAGCAATAAGTATATTGCCTATTCTTGCAAAACCATTGCTATCTTTATCATAAAACTGAACAGTAATCAAACCACTTTCAAAACTACCATTTGTTTCAAATCTGAAATTCATTTTCTGCACAAAAATATTGTTTGCAGTTGCATTTAAAATCTCTTGAATTTCAGGTAACAAAGATGAAAAATCCGAATTGGGTTTTGGTATTTCGTTTTTCTTAATTTCAAGAAATTCTTCTGTTCCTGTGTTAATTTTGAGATAAACTAAATCCCAGTCAGGGTATTCTTCTCTTAAACCTCTATGCTTTGCTTCGCAATAAATATATTTACCTGAAACAAGTTCAATATTTTCAATAGAATAAGTGGTTTCACCATTATAGAGTTCTTCTAAAAACAAATCGGGTTTTGAAATCTCATTCAAAACAACTTTATGTAACATATAATCATCTGCTATGTAATAGAATGTATTTCCTATTGTTGCACCCTGAAGGAAAGTTGTACCAAGTTCGCAGATAAATCTCATTTCACCATTTTCATCACACAGATATAAACCCAAGCCACTATATTCACTTGTTTTATCAATTACCGCATAATAATAGTTATCTTTTATACACACAAAATCGCATGTACTTTCTGTTGCGTAAGTGTGATTTTGAGATGGTATATCTTCTTTATTTTCATTATCTTCTTTGGGATTTGTTACAAAGAAAATAGTTAACCAAACAGTTGAAATAATTGCAAATCCAACTAACCATGGCGCTGGATTTTTATAATTCAAAACAGATTTTATTCTTTGTTTAACACCTGTTTCACCAAACGCAACAGGACACGCCATAATAATTCGTTTTTGTGTGCTACAGTTAAGTAATGCTTTTGAATAAGCTTTTTTATATTCATTATCATAAAACTTAATTGCTTTTTCATCACAAGCTGACTCAATATCTCTGCAAAGCAAAATATACCAAAGCCATATTGCTGGGTTAAACCAGTAAACTGATAAAAGTAAAAACGAAAATGGTTTTATAAGGTAATCTTTACGCTTTAAATGTGATTTTTCATGTTCAATAATAAACTCTAAATCACTTTCGTTTACACCCGATGGGATATAAATTTTAGGTTTTATTACACCTAAAATAAATGGTGTTTCAATATTATCGCAATAATATATGTTATTATTGTAGTGAACTGATGCAGAAACTTTTTTCTTCAAAATTATGTAAGAAACAATACTATAAAGCACCATAAGAATAACGCCAACTAACCATATATAAGAAGCAACACCAACTATGACTTGTAATGGGTTAGCACTATAACTTGGGTCAGGAGTAAAAGACTCAGAAATAACAGGGTTCACAACATCATTAACAATGCTCACACCTGTGTCAATTTGTGGAGTTTTTGATACTGTTATATCACTCGGAATTGTCTCTGTTGTAGGAATTAAACTAAAAACACTCTCAAAACTAAAAGGCAAACAAAGCCTTAAGCCTACTACACCCCACAAAAAGCAATTCACCCATTTTGGTACCTTTTTAAGTAAAGGTCTTAAAAGAGTAAAAGCTAAAACTGCCCAAGTAGCAGTAATACTCATATTAACAAGCGTTAAAAATAAATTTTCCATAATTCCCCCACCTTTTAAAACTTATCTATCATTCTTTTTATTTCTTCTTTTTCTTTTTCACTTAAACTTTTTCTTTTAGTAAATGCTGCAATAAACGCAGGTAAAGAACCAGAAAAAGTTTCCTCTACAAAATTCTCACTCTGAATTGAATAAAATTCATCTTTTTTTATAAGCGATGTTACAACACTATCTTCAGTTTTAAAAATACCCTTTTCGCAAAGTTTCTTTAAAACTGTATATGTGGTAGTTCTTTTCCATTCTAATTCATTCTGACAAGCAATTACCAATTCTTTAGTTGTCATTGGTTCATTTGACCATATAATATCAGCAAATCTTGCTTCAACAAGCCCTAATTTAATTTCATTCATTCAATCAGCTCCTTTTGTCTATCCTTTATAGACAACTATAGTCTATCACCAATAGACAGATTTGTCAAGAAAAAAATCCACAGATTTCAAATCTGTGGATTGCGAGGTTTTACATTAACCGAATAATATGTGTAATAAACCACAAAGCCAGGTTTTGCACCATTTGGTTTTTTAATGTTTTTTACGTCGGTGTAATCAATTGTTGCAATTGTAGACTCTTTAACCGAACTATAATATGCGGCAATTTCTGCTGCTTCTACTATAGCATCGTCAGGCACTTCATTGCCGTCAGAAACTAAAAGCACGTGAGAGCCTGGCGCTTTTTGTGCGTGAAGCCAGATGTCACCTTTTCTGGCTGTTTTAAAGGTTAATTTATCGTTACAGGTGTTATTTCTACCAACAAGCACAGTAAGACCCTGTGACGTTTTAAACTCAAGTGGTGGCAAAGCAGCCTTTTTCATTTGTTTTTTGCCATTATTTTTAGATTTTAAAAAGCCTTGTGAAGCCAACTCTTCTTTTATTTCATTGAATTCTCTTTCCAAAGTAGAGCGAAGAAGCAAGTCTTTAACACTTTCTAAATACTGAAGCTCGTTTTCGCCTTCTTCAACTAATTTTACAAGCATATTTTCAGCAGTACAGGCTTTTTTATATTCCTTATAATATTTTTGTGAATTCTGTGTTGGTGTTAACGCTGGGTCTGCTTCAATTTTCATTAAAGCATTATTATCATAATAATTATAAACTTCGTAAACACTCTCACCTTTTTTAAGCATATATTGTGAGGCAGTTATAAGTTCTGCTTTAATTTTGATTTCTTCACGGTTAGCACATTGCTTTAACTCTTCACGTCTGTTATTTAGCTTTCTTACAGTTCTTTCAATTAAACTGTCAAGCTGTTTAAATAATTCAGAAGCTTTTGAACGTGTTCTGTTTACCCTGTCTTTTTCAGAGTAAAATCCGTCCAACAATTCACTTAAAGAATTCTTCTTAATACTTCTATAATCATTACCATACTGTAAAACCGGCAAAAAAGAAAATTCAAGTGGTTTTTCAGTTTTATCAAGAATAATAGTAGGTTCTGGCAATTTCGCATTAACCATTACTTTAATTTTACCGAGCACATCAATCAATTTTTCTTTTTCGGTTTCATTTAATTCACTATTGAATTTATCTTCTGCGGTAACACGAACAGCAATTTCTCTTGAAAGCAATGGAGAAACACCTTGTAAAATCTTTAAAATTGCAGAAGAAAGACGAGTATTCTGCAAGTTAAAAATTAAATCTGCAATAACAGTTTCTTTTTCTTTTCTTATATCAAGCTTATTTTGTTCTGGTGGTAATTTATAAATAGCACCAGGCAAAACAAGGCGATATGAAGATTTTTCAGCATCTACCCTTTTAATTGCATCTACTATCTTGTTTTCTTCGTTAATTAAAATAATATTGCTGTGCTGTGCCATTATTTCAACTGCTAAAGTTAAATTTACTTTATCACCAATTTCATTGGTAGCATTAAATTTAAAAAGTACAACTCTGTCAAGCCCATATTGCTCAATTTCTGTAAGAGTAGCACCAACTAATTTCTTTCTTAAAAGCATACAAAGCATTGGTGGTGTTTGTGGATTTTCAGGTGCATTTTCAATTAAATGAAAACGAGGCGCATTAGCATCAGCTGTTAAGAAAAGCTTGTGCATACCTTGCTTTGAACGCAACAATAACACCAACTCATTTTTTGTGGGTTGGTGTACCTTATCTACTTTAGAACCTATTAATTTTTCAGAAATTTCGTTAACTAAAAAATTTATAAAAATTCCGTCTAATGCCATAATTTGTCCTTTATTTACAAGTAATTATATTTTTCTGATTTGCCTTTAAAAATTTTATTGTTTTAAACTCTTTTTCTAATTTCTCTCTTAACATGTCAATTACTACAACTTCTGTTTCAAAGTGTCCACAAGCGAAAATAGAAATATTGTTAAATGAAGCATCTAAAAATTCATGATATTTGGCTTCACCTGTTAAAAGTGCATCAGCCTCTATTTTCTTTGCCAATTCCCAAAGGTCGCCACCAGAACCACTACAAAATGCAACTTTTTTAATTTTGTTACCAGTACTGTTATATAAAACGTTGCAAGAGAGCTTATCTTTTAAAATCGCAACAAATTCATCTTCACTTTTCTCTTCTATTTCACCTAATTTTAAAAACACATCTTCTTCAATTGATTCAATATTTTTTATGCCAACTGCATTTGCAAGACAATCGTTAACACCGTCTTTTGCAATATCAAGACAAGTGTGACTGCTGATAAAAGAAAGCCCCGAAGAAACCGCTTTATAAAGCAAGGTATCAGAAGTAACGCTTTTAACTGGGTCGAAAATAACAGGGTGATGAGTTATAACTAAATCAACTTTTTCTTTAGTTGCCTGGTCAATCACATCATCTGTAACATCCAGAGAAATCATAACTTTTTTTACATTTTTATTTTCATCACCAACTAAAAGACCTGTGTTATCCCAAGGTGCAGATGTAGAAAATGGTGCAATACTATCTAAAAAAGAATAAATATCTTTAACTGTTGACATTTTTTACTTCATCCTTCGTTTTATTCTGTTTCTTTAAGTCAAATCTTATAATTGCAATTATAAGCGAGCTCATAACAAAAATTTCTGTAATAATACCAGCATAAGAAGCATTTAAGATATTATAAACAAGCCAACAAGGTGAGCTTGGAAAAGTTAAAAACCTGATTTTCTTTTCACTCTGAAACCAATTGCTTATAGTTGTCAAAAGCATTGCAATAAGTGGTAAAACTGAATACCATTTATCCCACGTAGCGATACATGCAATCGTATAAATTACCATAAATACAACTACCCACATTTTACTTTTCGCCCATTTTTTTGTGTTATTCATAAACACAAGTGAACGTGTACCTGCAAGAATATTCATTATTGCACCAGTATAGGCTCCTAAAATTATGTAATGAATTGCAAAAAGTGCTGCAGAGATTACTGTGCACCCCAAAATCCTTTTTCTTTTGTTTTGTTGGTACGCAATAATAGTTAAGGCTGTTCCACCGAAACCGATTATTTGAGCTAATAAATTCAAATTATCCATAAACAAAACCTTTTAAATCGTTAATTAGTATTTCTAACTCGTCAACATTTTCGCCTTTACGTTTAAGTGCGTTATATCGTCTCTCATATCTGTCGAGTTGCTTTTTAAGATATGCTTTCGCTTCTAATGTTCTCGGTAACTTTCCGATAAAACAATCACTTAAAGTAAATTCTTTAATTTCACCAGTATAGTTAGCGTCAAGTGCTATGTAATATCTGCTACCTTCGCACACAGCTAATTCTTTATTAATGGTGAAACCATTTGAAAATAAAAATTCTCTTAAATCATTCGCTCTGCTTTGTGGTTGAAAAATAAAATGATGCCTACCATCTTTAGCCCATGGACATTCTCTTAATTTTTCAGCAATAAGTGTACCACCCATTCCAGCAAAAACAATTTCATCCACTTCTTCCGGCTTTATTTCTTTAAGGCCATCAGAAAGTCGCATATCAAGTTTATTTTCAATTTTATATCTGATTGATGTATCCCTTGCATTTTCTAAAGGGCTTCTTCTTATATCTGCTGCAATAGCAGATGGAATTTTGTTTATTAAAATTAAGTGAGCAGGTAAATATGCATGGTCTGTACCAATATCAGCAATATTGCCGCCACCTACTACAAGTGAAGCGGTAGCGGCAAGTCTTGGTGAAAGTGTAATTCTACGTATTGCCATTATTGCTTGTCTGCAAGAAATGCATTGATTTTTGAAACAAGGTCGTCTGCATTAACGCCGTGAACCATACAAGCCTGAGCCACTGTTTCACTACGAGCAGAAGGGCAACCTAAACAATGCATACCCATTTCTAAAAAGAAAGGTGCTGTCTCTGGTGCAGAATCAAGAATTGTGCCAATTACTGTATCTTTTGAAATTTGCATATTTTACGCTCCTTAATTTTTGATTTATAAATGTTAGTATAACATAACAAATAAAAAAAATAAATAACTTTTATGAAACTTTTTACTAAATTTTATAATTGTATTTCTACGCATTTATTAGTTGTTTTATTATCATACAAGTGTTATAATTAGAATAGTATACTTGGAGGTAATATTATGCTACAAAAAGATTTTAACCCAACTTTAAGATTTATGGTTGTAAGCGATGTTCACTACAAAGATGATGATTGTATTGAAGAAAAAAGAATGAAACGTGGTATTGAGCTTGCTTACCAGATAGCTGAAAGTTCTGAGACCTATAAAAAATTAGATGCTATTTACGTTGTTGGAGACTTTGCAAATAGTGGTACTGAAACACAAATGAGAAAATTCAAGAAAACTCTTGATGATAATAAAAAGCCTGAAACTCAATATTGTCTTACACTTGCAAGTCACGAATTCAATCGTGACAATGGTGGTGAAGAAGCTGCACTTAAAAGATTTACTGAAATATTTGGTTTACCACACGATGACCACAGAGTTATAAACGGCTTCCACTTTATTAGCCTTACAACTACAAACGGTTGCGATTTTAATGATGCTAAAAGAGATTACGCAAGAAAAGAACTCAAAAAAGCTCGTGAAGATGCACCAAATATGCCTATTTTCTTTTTCCAGCATCCACACATTACAGATACCGTTTCAGGTAGCATTTATTGGGGTGATGAATCACTCTACCCTATTCTTATGAACTACCCACAAGTGTTTGACTTTTCCGGTCACTCTCACGTGCCAATTAATGACCCACGTTCAATTTTCCAAAAGCACTTTACTGCACTTGGTACTGGCTCATTAAGCTATTTTGAGCTTGATGAATTTGATAAATATTACGGAACCGTTCCACCACAGGATAATAACTGTGCACAGATGCTTATTGTTGAAGCAAATGCCAAAGGTCAGGTAAGAATTTATCCTTACGATATTCTTACAGAAAACTTTTTCCCCCTCGTTTGGGAAATTGACACACCTTGTGACCCTGATTCTTTTAAATATACAGACGCTATTCGCTATAAAAACTCAAAAGCACCATATTTCCCAGACGATTTTAAAGCTGAATTTTCAGATATTTCTACAAATCAGTTTACGCTTACTTTTTCTCAAGCAAAGCCTTCTGACGAATATTATGTAAACGATTATATTGTTACTGTTAAAGAAGCTACAACTGATTTAATTGTTAAGAGAGTTGGTCTCTGGTCAGAATATTACTTCTACAATATGCCTGAAACACTTTCAGTTACTATCGACGATTTAAAACCAAGCACAAAATACACAGTAACAATTAAAGCAAATAATTTCTTTGAAGCAAGTGCTACATATAAACCACTCTCAGTTAAAACAAAATAAATTAATACTTTGTTAAGGAGTTTATATTATGGATAGAATTTTTACAAATAATTTAAGATTTGTTGACGAACACGGCAGAGAAAGAATTTTTAATGGTATGAATGTCTGCGATAAATCAACATTTAATGAGCTTGAAGATTACTGCCACAATCCTGATACTTTTCCTTTTAAAGAATTCAAAGCTCGTGGCTTTAACATGATTCGCCTTGGTTTCACTTGGGCAAAAATCGAGCCAAAGCCTGAAAACTATAACAATAAAGCTATAGACACACTTGCAAAATTTATGGACAAGTGTGCAGAAAATGATATTTATGTTTACTTAGACGGACATCAGGACTTATATTCTGGTGAAAATCCAGGTGGTGGCGATGGTGCACCTAAGTGGGCTACACTTTATGACCAATATACCCCCAAAAAGCCTATGGCAGTATGGGCTGAGGGTTATTTCTGGGGCAAAGCTTGTCACAGAGCATTCGACAATTTCTGGGCAAATAAGCAATATAACGGTAAAGGTCTTCAGGATTACCATGCAAATATGTGGAAATATGTTGCAAGTAAGCTCGCTGACAAAGAGTCATTCTTTGGTTTCGACTTTTTAAACGAGCCATTCCCTGGTTCTGATGGTGGTAAAATTTTCAAAAAACTTATTGCTAATCTCGTAAAAGTTTCTGTTACTGATAAAAGAGTTAATCTCTTAGAAATGGCAAAAGAAGGTTTAGGTAAAGAAAAGCCAAAAGCACTTGACCAATACACAGCAGATGTTTTCACTAAAATTGTAGAGCCATGCAGTGAGCTTGTAAGAAAATTTGACGAGGAAAAATATTCACCATACCTTTGCAAAATGGCAGAAGCAGTAAGAGAAGTTACTGACAAAGGCATTATGTTTGTTGATAACTGCTACTACTCAAATATGGGTATCCCTTGTTGCAACACACCGATTACCGTTAATGGAAAAAAAGAACAGCAATGTTTTGCACCACACGCTTATGACTTAATGGTTGACACTCCTGCCTATAAATATGCTAACAACTCAAGAACAGGTATGATTTTTGATGAGCACAGAAGAACACAGGAAAGACTTAACGTTCCTTGTATTGTTGGTGAATGGGGTTCTCACGCTGAGGGTGATGGTTGGTACCCTCACTTCAGATTTTTGCTTGATAAATTTAATGCTTATAAATGGAGTAATACATACTGGTGCTACTTTGAAGGTATTTTAAATGAAGATTTCATTAAACTTCTTACAAGACCATACCCAAAAGCAGTCACAGGCTTTATTGATGAATTCAAGTACGATTATGTAAATAATGTATTTACACTTAAATTCACACAAGATAAAGAATTTACAGTACCTAACGTTGTTTACATTCCTTCTGATGCTAAAAAGATTTTAATTGACGGCGTAGAAGTAACAGATATAGAAATTAAGAAGCACGATGGAAATATCGGTAGTGATATTATTTTCAATACTGGTGTTGGTGAGCACACTATTAAAGTTCAACTTTAATTTCAAGGAAATAGGAAACAGGAATTAGGAATTAGTTTAAAAAAATAAATTATCCTATCATTTTTAGTTGATAACAACTTGAAATGATAGGATTTTTGTTTATATATCTTTTAATTCCAAATTAAGATTCAATTCTTGAATTTTCTTGTCGTAATCTTGTTTGGATAAGTCACCCCAAATTATATTTTTTTCAGAATCAATTATGTAATAAAACTCTTCATCATCTTTATTTTGCAAAACACAAATATATCTATTATCAAAGGCATATTGTTTTATATCATAACCAATATCTATAAGGAATTTATCAGAGTAACTATCTCGTCCTAACAAAATTTTATTATCCGCTGAACTTAACGATAATTTATAACCATTTACTAAATCTTTCTCCCATTCAAAAAAATCAGTACTCGTAAAAGGTTTTGATACCAAATTCCTTTGTTCATTCATTTTTTCTGTGTTACTTGTTTTTGAACACCAATCATATATAAATAAATTTATATAATCTTTTTTCTCAACAACCAAATTAGAATTATTTACATAATTTGAAAGAACCGCTAAATATGTGTTGGTTTTTTCTTTATCAACACCAGAAGCCTCAACTCCGATTTCTTTATAAAACTGTAATTCAATTACAGTTAATACAGGCATAATATTATTATAAACATTAAAAGAAATCTCTGGTGCATAGATTTCGAATTGATTTTCAAATTCTTTTGTAACAGAAACATCGCACACAGCACCTAAATAAGTAACAATATAGGTATCAATTATATCTGTCACTTCTAAATTTCCTAAAGGCTCTGACCAATAAGAATCTTTTTTAATAAATTCTTCCAAATCTTTATTTTTCAATAACAAAGGATAGTATTCAGTTATTTTATCACTATACGAACTATCTTGTAATGCAGTGCAAAGATTATATAAATCTTGGGTAGTTTGAGTTCCTGCATATACTTTCTCTAATTCTAATGCTTCAGAATCAGTATTTAAAGCAACTTTCATCAATCCGATAAAAACAATTACACAAACCAAAATTACGCTTAAAACAATTATAAAAATCTTCTTTCTCATAAACCCCACCCCTATTCCTGTTTTCCTAATTCCTATTTCCTAATTCCTATTTACTAACACTTCGTAAGTTTCGCCATCTTCGCCATAAGTTTTTTTGTTCCTACATCATCAAATGCAACCTCTAAGAGCATATCGCCACCCATAGCTTTTGCGCTGACAATAAGACCTTTACCAAACGCCTTATGCTCTACTGAATCGCCAACCTTAAAGTCGAGTGTAACATTACTTGCACTTGCGGTTTTGTTACCCATACCACTAAAGCCTCTGGAATATTTTGGGTCTGGAGCAGATTTTGACGGAATAGAAGTTTTAGGAGTGCTTCGTGCTCCATTAGAGAAGTTCTTTGAATAAGAAGAACCACTGCTAAATGATGAACCACCAAGGTTACTATAACCCGAGGCACTTTTAGTTGGTTGATTAAATGGTGATTTTTCGTCCATTAACTCGGTTGGAATCTCTGTTAAAAATCTTGATGGTCGAGTGAATGAAGTATTACCAAACAACATTCTTGAACGTGCATTTGTTAAATAAAGCTTTTCTTTTGCTCTTGTAATGCCAACATAGCAAAGTCTTCTTTCTTCTTCAACCTCACTTGGGTCATACATTACCTGATTTCCCGGGAAAAGACCTTCTTCAATACCAACAATAAATACAACAGGAAACTCAAGACCTTTTGCAGAGTGCAAGGTCATCATTACAACAGACTCAGAATCCTGATTGTAGTTATCTAAATCGGTCATTAAAGCAACTTCTTCAAGGAAGCCTGTGAGGGTACCCTCTTCATTTTCTTCCATATATCTTAATAAGTTAGCAAGAAGCTCCATAACGTTTGCTTTACGTTCTTCTGCAGTTTCTCTGTCTAACTCAAGAGAGGTCATATAACCAGTTTCATTAATAACATCATCGAAGAAATCTGCCATTGTTTTTGTTTCAAGTGACTCAATAAGTTTATTTATAAGAGTTGTAAATTCATTTAATTTAGCACTGGCTCTTGAAAGCATTGGGTATTCACTTGCATTAGATATAACTTCAAATAAAGTCATACCAAGGTTATCGGCAATAGATGCCGCGTTATTAATTGTTGTGTCACCAATTCCCCTTTTGGGCTCGTTTATAATTCTACGAAGTCTTACTGTATCTGATGGATTTGCAATAACACTCAAATACGCTAAAACATCTTTAATTTCTTTACGTTCATAGAAACGATGACCACCAACAACCTTGTATGGCACAGCGTTATAAACAAGAGCACGTTCAATGCTACTTGACTGTGCATTAGTTCTGTAAAGAATTGCAAAATCTGAAAGCTTTCTGCCAACAGCAACAGCATTTAAAATTTCATCGGCAACAAAACGACCTTCATCACGCTCATCATTAAGAATTCTGACAACAATTTTGTCGCCACCCTCTTGCTCAGTCCAGAGAGTTTTACCTTTTCTGCCCTGATTATTTTTAATAACAGCATTTGCCGCATCAAGAATAACAGAGGTTGAACGATAGTTCTGCTCAAGACGGATAACACGTGTATCTTCATATTGATTTTCAAAAGAAAGAATATTTTCAATAGTAGCTCCGCGGAATTTATAAATACTCTGGTCATCATCACCAACAACACAGATATTTTTATAACCACCGGCAAGTAAAGATGTGAGCATATATTGTGCCTGGTTTGTATCCTGATACTCGTCAACCATTACATAGCGAAAACGATTCTGATAGTATGAAAGCACATCAGGGTTATTTTTAAGCAATTTGACTGCGTTAACAATAATATCATCAAAGTCCATAGCATCAGCATTTTTAAGCATATTTTCATACTTCTGGAATGCTTGTCCTATAAGCTTTTTATTATTATCATAGCCTGCACTATTTATATAATCTTCAGGTGTCATTAAAGAATCTTTTGCTTTGCTTATTTCTGAAAGCACAAATTTTACAGGAAGTCTTTTTTCATCAATATCTAAGATTCTTAAAACTTCTTTCATAACTCGTTTTGAGTCGTCTGTATCATAAATTGTAAAATGCTTTGAAAAACCGATTCTGTCGCAATCTTTTCTCAAAATTCTGACACAACAAGAGTGGAATGTACTTGCCCAGATGTCGTTACCATCTTCGCCAAGCATTGTAACAAGCCTGTCTTTTAATTCGTTAGCAGCCTTGTTAGTGAATGTAATTGCAAGAATCTGCCAAGGCTTTGGCGCATCAACAGAAAGAAGTGGTTTTAAGTTAAATGAAGGTTCACCACCATTTTCGATTAAATCTTCTAATTCTTTACAATCGGCATCAGTTGGAACTCTATATGTAAAATTTGACTCATAAGCATTACCATATTTAATCATATAAGCAATTCTGTTAACAAGCACGGTAGTTTTACCGCTACCAGCACCTGCAAGAATCAGAGTTGCACCATTTATATTAAAAACAGCACGTTTTTGAACATCGTTCATTCTACTGAATTCTTTTAAAATTAATTTACGTCTTAATTCTGTAAATTCCATACTTTTACACCCTAATTATTACTTAAAATTATTCTTTCGATTTCTAAACATATAGAAAAAATTTTTTCTGTTATCTCTTTTAAAACGCCAAAACTTTTATATCCACATTCACAGTTAATAATAGATATCAAAAGACTTTGAGCATATTTTTTGTTCTCTCTTATTAATTTTAAAAGTTTTTTAGGCGTTTTAAAATTCTTTAACTCTGAAAAAACAGTTACATTATCTTTTAACAAACTATATATTTCTTCTGAAAAAATTTTTTCTTTAGATTTTAAAAGGCTAAAGGAACAAATTGCAACAAATTCTTCCTCGAGCCTTTTTTGTAATATAAAAATATCTTCTCTTTCAATTGGTGAAATAAATTCACTGAGTAAATTATTATATATTTCTTCTTGTAAAGAATTAAAATCAACTTTCTCTTTACTTATTGACTGGTTATTTAAAATTTTACAAAACATCTCATAATTTAAAGACGATAAATTTTTCAACATCTCAAAATAATTGATTTGTTTAATAATTACTCACCTTTCAAAAAGAGAGTTACCAGAACTGTCAATAGCAACGGTTAGCGGAAAATCTTTTATTGTTAATCTTTTTACAGATTCACATCCTAATTCTTCAAAAGCTATTACCTGACACTCTGTAACCGCACCTGAATAAAGTGCACCAGCCCCACCAACAGCGGCAAAATAAACGGCTTTATTCTTCACCATTGAAGAAATTACATCTTTACTTCTGCCACCTTTACCAATCATAGCTTTTAAGCCATTGTCTAAAAGCAAAGGTGTAAACACATCCATTCTTGAAGATGTGGTAGGACCAATGCTACCAATAGCAAGATTGTTTTTTGCAGGTGTCGGACCAGCATAATAAATAATTGAATTAAAAAGTTCAAAGGGTAAGGGTTTATTTTCGTCTAATAAAGCAACTATTTTTTTGTGAGCCGCGTCACGCGCAGTGTAAATAGTACCACTTAAATAGACCCTATCCCCTATTTTTAAAACTTCTGCCCATTCATTTATATTATTTGTGTTTAAATAATATTCTTTCAATTCACTCAACCGGCTTTGCCTTAATTTTAATTACTTTGTGTTCTTCATCGAGCATTGATTCGTTTGTTCGTTCAATCTCCTGCTCAATAACATCTAAAACGTCGCTTTCGGTACTTACAACAGTATTCTGTATTTTTAGTGGGGATTCCATACTGTTTGAAATAAGTGCCTGAGCAGTTTTACTCATATTGCCAGTAAGAAGATTGATTCTCATTTCAACTTCGCTCACAGCTTTTGTGAAGTTTCGTGCAATTTCAGTAATACCACCAGAAAGCTCGTCAATTTTTAAAGCTGTGTCGCCAATAGCATCATAAACATCTTTTCTTACAACTTCTGCTTTTTCTTCTGCTTCTTTAATAAGTTCATCTGAACGAAGACGAGCATCAAGCATAGCAGCGCCGACTTGTTGCTCCATAGCCTTTAACTTATCACATTCAGCTTTAAGCTTAGCATTTTCTGCTTTTAAAATTTCAGCATCCTCTTCGCTCAAAACAGGTTTATTTTTAAGCTCTGTGATTTCTTTATTAAGCTTTAAAATTTCAACGTTTAACTTTTCTTTATCTTGTGTGAGAGCAGTATTAATTTCTCTTTCAACCTTTAAACGTTTTTCATCTTCATTGTGTTGCTCTTCTGCTTTTAAAACCTTTTCTTCTGCAGACTTTACCTTTTCTGAAGCTTCATTTATCTGATTTTTTAAATCATCGTTTGCATCAGTTAATTCTTTACACTTTGTTTCAAGTGCCGACTTTTCTGAAATAAGGCAGTTTATGTAAGTCATAACCTCTTCTTTATTAAAACCACCAAATGCTTTTGTTTTAAAAATAATATCATTAGCCATAGGAAATACCCCCATTCCGACTTATTTTAACATAACACATATAAAAATGCAATCTATTTTTTTAGTATATAAGTGGTCAGTAAGTCAGTTGTCAGATTAGTGCTGAGTGCTTAATGCTGAGTGCTGAGTTAAGGAAGCCTTACGGCTTGATTGTAATTATTTATCAATAAAACAACAAAATTCTATCATTTTCAGTTTATGAAATTGATTTTAAAAAGTCAGTTAACTGAGTTGTTTTTCAACACTTTTGTTTAGTTTTGTTGAAGATTTTAAAATTACTTGAATTGTTTTGAAAAATTTGATATATTCAAATTAATAAAAGGCATCGGACGGCACAAGACATAGAACCCTCCCCTGTCTTATCTCTCAAGTAAATGAAACTTTTGAACCATATAAGTATATTGAACTTAGAACAGGTATTTCGTATCCATCGCATATAGATAAAATTATTAATGAGGATACAATTGAATATTTAACTTCTATAACACAGGGACGTTCATGGGAGCAAATAGAACAAGATGGTGATATAGACGAAGTGTGTCACACAATGATTTATTGGGATAATACAATGTATAACAATCTCTCTATATATAACCAAGGTGATATGTCATATACTTTTTTTGATGCACTGTATTAAAGAAATGGGGGGAAAACTTGTGAAAAAATCAAGAATTATTATGCTATCAGTATGTGTGTTGTTGGTTGTGACTAGTATTTGCTATATTAATATGTACAACAAACAACAAAAAAATATAGAAGAATTAAATATTTGCTACGAACTTGTAAAAGAAACTATTGAAAATGGGTTTGATAAAGAACGAGTTAGTGACAACAAAGCAATTTTCAAAAAAGTTTTAGAAAAGGGTTTCACAGAAGTAACCTTAAAAAAAAGTATGTTTTATAACGAGCATTTGTCGTTTTCTGCAAACAATCTATGGAGTTGTCCTGAAAATAGAATGGATTTAAATATTGCGCATACCAGAGATTTAATTCTCGCTATGTATTTAAGTTGTGTTTTATATAACGAGCCTGAAAATCTAACTGATGAATTAGAATGGTTGAAAGATGGTATTTGGCAAATAGATCCGACCCCCGAATTCATACATTTGATAGCAACTGTATACAATCCAAATAAAAAAGAAATTGATGCTCTTGTTAACGCTATTTTAGAGTTTTCTCGTACTTTAGAGCACCCTTTGGATGAATATCACACAAGGGCTTTTATTTACACATTTGTAAATGAATACAATGAAAATCACAAAGATGATATATACACTTTAAAAAACGAAGAAAACTTTATTAAAGAAGGTATAGAGTTATCAAAAAAAATTGATAAAGATGACTTTGCTACAATTTGGGTCGGTTATGGAAAAGTGATACGCTTAGAAAATACGACAAGAGACAGTTGATTGAAGTAAGAAGTAAGAAGTAATAACGAATAGTTAAAAAGTTCAATTCAAAGGTGGGAGTGGTTGGCTCAATCGCTCCTACTGATTTTCTGTTGAGTAGGTGATGTACTGTGAAAAATGGAAAAAAAGAATTCTTAATGAAATTATTGATAGTATTATCAACAATTGGTGGTTTTTCTTTCATCATTCTTTTACCCTGTTGTGAATTAATTTTTCCTAATGACGAATTAGAGGTTGCTGCAGAAAAAGCTATGTTTATATGGTGTGCAAGTTTTTTTATTCCTGGTGGATTATTTGTATTTTTATTACCTATTTTAGGTTTGAAACAAAAACAAGATAAACCTGAAAAATTGATTTTGGATATAAATAATTTTGAGCAGATGAAATTGTATTTAACTGCCAAATTACTTGACAACCAATATGAAATATTGGAACAAGGCATTATTAACGAAAATGAAGAATATATATTTTTCATTAAGGATACTGGTATAAACATTGAATGTTTTTTATTAACAAATACAATGTTCTACTGTGATGAAAAATCTCAAATCGTTACTAATAAAGCTAATGAAATATATGCTGAGAGATTTAAAAATGTGTTTTCAAGACGTGCATTTTCAGGATACACACTTGTTTGTGTAGATAGAGTGGATAACGAATTCTACAAATATTTGGCAACATTTAATGAAAGTGTTCCGCGTGAACGTTTTTATTATTCAGGCTACACATTTGGAGGGAAAATTTTATATTTGCCTATTTATAAAGATAGTTTTGCTTCTGGTGAATTAAAGAAAATGAGATTGTTTTTAAAAAACCTTTTCAGCGACAGAGTGTTATTACCTGACGGTTCTATGATTGACACCAAAAATCAATAATCAATTCAAAGGTAGGAGTGGTTGGCTCAATCGCTCCTACTGATTTTCTAAAAAATTCTATCATTTAAAGTCTTTTGTAAACTAAAAATGATAGAATTTTGTTATTTATTCAATTAATTATAATCAAGTCCGTTAAAAATGTTGTTTTTATTAAGAATTTAGTAATTGAAATATCATACATTTAACTGTATAAGACAATCAGGGGACGGTTCTATGATTGAGTCCCTCTCCCCTTGATTATCGATAGTTAACCTTATTCAAATCTTAATTTAACAAAAAATCAGGGGTTGGTTGATTGGAAAAACAACACAATCACAGAACCGTCCCCTGATTTTTCGAACCGTCCCCTGATTTTTCTATATAATTAGAATTAACTCAGAAAAAACAAAGTTGTTTCTATAAAACGCCTCTCTTCGAAGAGAGGGGGACCGCCGTCCCATATAGTTATTCGCTTTAATAAGCTTTCAAGCGTGTTGGAAATTTATTAAAATGAACAATTTTCTTTGGGTGGTGGAGAGTTCTTCGACACGAGCTAACCTCTTTTGTAGAAGTTATTAGGTTTTAACCTTATTCCTTCGTCAAGTAAGATTATTTATAAAACAACCTCGTTGCGAAGAACTCTCCACCATTCCATTTTAAATTTTTATAAATTAAAATGCCACAATCGTCTGAAAATAAAATGAAACAAATAGTTTTTCAAATGAATGGTCCCCCTCTCTTCGAAGAGAGGCGTTTTGTTACCATTACTTTTTCGTTTCATTTACAATGCCGACCGCAGGTCCCACAATTTTTAATTTTTTATTTTTAAGACAGGGGACGGCTGATTGAGGTAAGAAGTAATAACGAATAGTTAAAAAGTTAAATCTAAAGGTAGGAGTGGTTGATTCAATCGCTCCTACTGATTTTACTAAAAAATTCTATCATTTAAAGTCTTTTGTAAACTAAAAATGATAGAATTTTGTTATTTATTCAATTAATTATAATCAAGTCCGTTAAAAATGTTGTTTTTATTAAAAATTTAGTAATTGAAATATCATACATATAACTGTATAATAAACTTATTAAATTATAAAGGGTGATTTTTTATGGGCAAAAAGAACAAGCTTTTAAAGGTTGCTGTGGGTGCTGGTGCAATTTATGCTCTCAGTGGTGCAGCATTTACCGGTTTTGTGTTAACACGTGCACATAAGCATTTTTCAAAATTTGCAGACTGGGTTAAAGGCAACGAACCAGAGCCACCTGCTGACACAAGTAAAACACAAGAAAAAGCTGACCATATCGTTATTAAAAACAGAGACAACAAAGCTATTCATGGTTTTATGATTAAAAATCCTGTAGAAAGCAATAAATGGGCTATTTTAATTCACGGCTTCAACTGTGAACCATTTTACATGGCAAATCTGGCAGAAAAATATTATGAATGGGGCTACAACGTAATTATGCCGGCACTTCGTGGTCACGACCACAGTGAACATAATGCTGTTTCTATGGGTTGGCTTGACAGACTCGACATGGTTGACTGGATAAATTATTTAGTAGGAATTCACCCTGACTGTCAGATTGTGCTCCACGGTATTTCTATGGGTGGTGCAACTGTAATGATGACAGTTGGTGAAGATTTACCTGAAAATGTTAAATGTGCTATTGAAGACTGCGGTTTTACAAGTGTATGGGATGAATTCAAATATGAACTCAAAAAGACTTATAAACTAAACGCCTTCCCTACCCTTTACGCTTCAAGTAATATTCACTCAATTTTCAAAGGTCACAGCTTGAAAGAAGCTTCTTCTATTGAGCAATTAAAAAAATCAAAAACACCTGTTCTTTTTATCCACGGCGAAAAGGATGATTATGTGCCATTTAATATGTTACAGAAAAATTTTGATGCTTGTGCTTCTGAAAAAGAGATGCTTGTTGTGCCAGAAGCTGAGCACGCAAACTCTTATAAAATTAACCCTGAGCTTTATTGGAATAAAGTAGAAGAATTTACAAATAAATATATTAAATAACACAAAATATTGTGTATAAATATTTAACCTTTACTATTGAAATTTGACTTAAAATAGTGTAAAATGTTAAATGTATAAAATTGGTGAAAATTAATTTTCACAGGAGGTATTTACAATGTCCGCATTAACAACAAACAAAAGCGTTCTCTCTTGGATTGACGAGAAAGTAGAACTTGTAAAACCAGATAAAATTGTCTGGATTGATGGTTCACAAGAACAAATCGAAGAATTAAGAGCTACTGCTTGTTCAACAGGCGAACTCATTAAGCTCAATCAAGACCTTCTTCCTAACTGCTATCTTCACAGAACTGCAGTTAACGACGTTGCTCGTGTTGAAGGCCGTACTTTTATTTGTGCTCCTACAAAAGAAGCTGCTGGTCCTACAAACAACTGGATGGACCCACAAGAAGCATACACAATGCTTTACGATATAGCTCGCGACAGCTACAAAGGCAGAACAATGTATGTTATTCCTTACTCAATGGGTCCTGTTGGCTCACCTTTTGCAAAAATTGGTATTGAGCTTACTGACTCAATCTATGTTGTTCTCAATATGGTTATTATGACAAGAGTTGGAAAGAACGTTTTAGATGTTCTCGGCGATAGCAATGACTGGGTTCGTGGTCTTCACTGCCGTTGCTCTATTGATGAAGAAAAAAGATATATCTGCCAGTTCCCACAGGATAACACTATTATTTCTGTTAACTCAGGTTACGGCGGAAACGTTCTTCTTGGTAAAAAATGCTTTGCTCTTCGTATTGCTTCTTACCAAGGTTGGAAAGAAGGCTGGCAAGCTGAGCACATGCTCATTCTTGGTATCCAGAATCCTAAGGGCGAAGTTAAATATATCTGTGCTGCTTTCCCATCAGCTTGCGGTAAAACTAACCTCGCTATGCTTATTCCACCAGAAAGCTACCAGAAAAAAGGCTATAAAGTATGGTGCGTAGGTGACGATATTGCTTGGATTAGAAAAGGTGCTGACGGCAGACTTTACGCTATCAACCCAGAAAATGGTTTCTTCGGCGTTGCTCCTGGTACTAACGAAAAATCTAACCCTAACGCTCTTGCAACAACTAAAGAAGGTACAATCTTCACAAACGTTGCTCATAACCTTGACAATAACACTGTTTGGTGGGAAGGTCTTGACAAAAACCCTCCTGCAAATGCCGTTGAATGGAAAGGCAACCCTTGGAATGGTCAGACAAGCGAAGAAAAAGGCGCTCATCCTAACAGCCGTTTCACAGCTCCTGCTACAAATTGCCCATGCCTTAGCTCTGAATTTGAAAATCCAAACGGTGTGCCGATTTCAGCTATTGTTTTCGGTGGCAGACGTGCAAAGCTCGCTCCACTTGTTTACCAATCACGTGACTGGAATCACGGTGTGTTCGTTGGTTCAATTATGGCTTCTGAAACAACTGCTGCTGCAGCTGGTGCAGTTGGTGTTGTTCGTCGTGACCCAATGGCTATGTTACCATTCTGTGGTTACAATATGGCTGATTACTGGCAACACTGGATTGACATTGGTAAGACTCTTGACGCTGATAAAGCACCAAAAATCTTCAATGTTAACTGGTTCCGTAAAGACGACGAAGGCAACTTTATGTGGCCTGGTTTCGGCGATAACCTTCGTGTTCTTGATTGGATTATTGACCGTTGCGAAGGCAAAGTTGGTGCAAAAGAAACAGAAATCGGTTTCGTTCCTAATGCAGAAGATATCAACATTGAAGGTCTTGAGGGTGAAGTTACTCTTGATTCTCTCAAGAGTATTCTTGAAGTTGAAAAAGAACTCTGGCAAGAAGATGCTAAAGGTATTGAAGAATTCTACTCTAAATTCGGTGACAAAATTCCACCAGTACTTGCAGAAGAACTTGCTACTCTTAAGAAAAACGTTCAATAAGTTTATTTTGAAGGGCTGTCCCGAAAGGTACAGCCCTATAACTCTATATAAAATATTATTAAAAAGGAAGTCCTAAAAATGGCACAGTTAACTAAAGAAACAAAAGACGGTATTTATTCACTTATGCTCACCCCTTATTTTGAGGATAAGACAATTGACTACACCACTTATGAAAAATATGCAGAGTGGCAAGTAGCACAAGGTGTTGACCATCTTTTTGCAGTTTGCGGTAGTTCAGAAATGACTCAATTAACTCTCGAAGAAAGACTTAAGCTTGCAACTCTCACTGCAAAACACAAAGGTAACACAACAGTTGTTGCTACTGCAAATATTGAAGCTACTCTTGACGAAAATATTGAAGAAGTTAAAAAAATGGAGCAAACTGGTGTTGATGGTCTTGTTTTCACAACAAAAGGCTTAGGCGACAACGACGAGAAATTTGTTGAATACATATCAAAGCTTTTAGATGTTGCTACTCTCCCCGTTTTCCTTTATGAATTCCCTGGCTTCCAGCCACACTTAATCAGTGGTAAAGCTTATGGTGAACTTGCAAAGACAGGTAAGATTTTTGGTATTAAAGACACAACCTGTACAATGGAAGGCATCCAGAGTAAAATCGATAATAAATACGATTCAACAATCATTCAGGCAAATATGCCATTCCTTTTCGACTCTTATGTTGCTGGTGCTCGTGGTGTTATGGCAACACCTACTTCTTGCGGTGGTGCATTCTTCCAGAGATTCCACGAAGCTTTTGTTTCTGGCGATATGGCTCTTGCCCAGCAACGTTATAACGAAATTATTCTTCTTGATAACGCTATTGACAGTGGCTTTAACGCTACTGCAAAAGAGCTTATAAGACTTCAGGGTATTGATACATTTAACTGGTACACACGTAACAACCACAACCTTTCAAGTGCAAGACTCCGTTCACTCAAGTCTTTCCACGATTGGTGTGTTGCGAATGGATTAATGAAATAAGTGTTATATATAATAAAATCCCCGAGAATTTTAAAATTCTCGGGGATTTTTGATTTTAATCTTTAGTAAGTTCCTTAATGTATCTCTTAAAGAACACAACACCGTCGCCTAAAGCAGTAACAGGGATTCTTTCGTTTGTACCGTGAGTTGTTAAAAGAAGCTCTGTTGATACTGGGAATGGAGAATAACGATAGATATTATCACAAACTGGTTCATACTGACGAGAGTCTGTACCACCCATAACAAGATATGGAGCAATAATATTATCCTGGTCCATTGACTTGCAGATTTTAGCAATTGTTTTGAATGCTCTTGAATCTGTTGGTGAAATCTTTGAAGGATTATTACCTTTAACTAATTTAACCTCTGCATCCTTACCAGCACATTTTTTAAGATGTGCTTCAACAGTTTCAATAGTCTGACCTGGCATAATTCTTAAATTTACATTGATTGTAGCCTTTTGTGGAAGCACGTTTGGTGCAGGGCTACCACTTGCCATAGTAACTGCAGTTGTTGTTCTTGTCATACAAGCTGCTGGTGGAATCTGAATCATTATTTTTCTGATTAATGGTTTTAAGATAGGAACGTTACACATTACGCATCTTACAGGGTAAGTTGTATTTTTACCAATTTCTGTAAACAAAGCTGACATCATTGGTGTAATTTCTTCTTTAAATTGATTTTTTTCAAGCTTGCAAATAATTTTAGCAAGTCTGCCTAATGCTGTGTGCTTTGGTGGCTGTGAAGAGTGACCACCCTTAGCAAATGTTGAAATTTCAAAGTCAACGTGGCCTTTTTCTGCAACGCCCACACCTGCTAACTTCTTATTAATAACACCTTTAACATTAACAGGAAGAATAGCGCCACCTTCGTCGATTACGCTGTCAAGCTTGATGCCTTTTTCTTTGAAATATTCCATAATGCAATAAGCACCTGAATGTCTACCCTCTGCCATAACTTCTTCGTTATGACCAAAGCAAAGGTAAACGTCTCTTTCAGGAACATAACCTTCTTCAAGAAGAGTTTCAACTGCTTCCATAACACCAATAAGGTGGTTTTTAATATCGAGAGCACCTCTACCCCAAACAAAGCCATCTGCCACAGTACCGCTGAATGCAGGGTAAGTCCAATCTTCTTCTGTACCCTTTGAAACAGGAACAACGTCCTGATGGGCAAGCATACAAATTGGCTCTTTTTCAGGATGAGCACTCTTCCAATGGAAAACAAGGCTCTTTTTTGAAATAATTGTCTTTTCAAGCTTTGAATGAATAAGTGGATAAGCTTCCTCTAAAAAAGCATGAAATTCATCAAATTTTGACCAATCAACCAAATCATCATTAAAATTTGAAATTGTTGGAATCTGAATTGCTTTTGAAAGATTGTTTATGTATCTTTCAACATCAGCTTTTTCATCTGGATAGCCTTCTGCATCTTTCATTGGCTTTGCTTTGTAGGTTGTAGCAGCTCTTAACATACTAACACCTACACCTGCAGCTGCAGCAATACCAATACCGCCAGCTATCATAGAACCGATTGCCATAATAAACACACTCCTATATAAAACTTAAATTATAAACTAAAATAATGACATCTGGTCGCTTTCTGGTAAATCACCAAAAGCACCACATTTTCTCAAGATTTCGATTGTAGATTTACCAGCTCTTGCTCTGTCTTCAAAATCTTCAATTGATGAAAATTCAGGTCCACCATCATTTCTTGCATTTGCAAGTTGTTCTGCAGCAGCCTCACCAACACCTGGTAATGCTGAGAATGGCATTCTTATTTTTCCATCTTCAGGAACATAAGAATGAGCTGTAGATTTATAAATATCAATAGGTAAAAACTCAACACCACGCGCCATAGCCTCGTGAACAATCATCATAATTGTTTGTCTGTCTTTTTCAACATTTGATGCTGTACCCTCTTTTACCTTAGCTTCGATTGATTTAAGAAGCATTTTAACAGCGTCTTTACCCTTTGACATTGATTCTGCATCAACATCGCCACCACGGACAGTAAGATATGCACAGTAATACTCGAGTTTATAATAAATCTTGAACCATGCAAGTCTTAATGAAGCAATAATATATGCAGCAGCGTGAGCTTTAGGGAACATATACTGGATTTTGTCGCATGATTCAATATACCACTGAGGAACGTTATGAGATTTCATAATCTCTTTCATTTCATCATTTAAGTATTTGTTTTTCTTACGAACAGTTTCCATTATATCAAACGCTTGTTTTGGCTCAAGACCACAGTGCATTAAATAAACCATAATACTGTCACGGGTACCTATAACTTCTGAAATTGTACAAGTACCAGCTTTAATAAGCTCCTGAGCATTGCCAAGCCACACGTCTGTACCATGAGAAAGACCTGCAATCTGAATAAGATCGGCAAAGGTTTGTGGTTTTGCTTCTAAAAGCATTCCCTTTGTGAAATCAGTACCCATTTCAGGAATTGAAAGTGTACCTGTTGGCCACAAAATATCTTCTTCAGTAACACCTAAAGGCGCTGGAGAAGTACAAAGCTCATAGAGCTTTCTGTCACTTATGTCAATATCCATAACATCGACACCAGTAAGGTCATAAAGATGCTTATAAATTGTAGGAACATCATGACCGAGCTCGTCAAGCTTTAACAATGTATCATGCATTGAGTTAAAATCAAAGTGAGTTGTTATAATACCCTTCGAGCTATCCTCTGCAGGATGCTGAACAGGCGTAAAATCTTCAACATCATAAGTATTTGGAACAACAACCATACCACCAGGATGCTGACCAGTTGTTCTTTTAACACCAGTACACCCTAATGTTAATCTGTCAATTTCTGCTTTAGTATATGTAAGTCCACGTTCATCAAGATATTTTCTTACATAACCATAAGCAGTTTTTTCAGCGACACCAGAAATTGTACCTGCTTTAAACACGTGGGTTTTACCGAACAATTCTTCAGTATATCTGTGTGACTGGCTCTGATATTCACCAGCAAAGTTAAGGTCAATATCAGGTGATTTATCACCAAAGAAGCCCAAAAATGTTTCAAATGGTATTTCGTGACCATCACGATAAAGTGGCTCACCACATTCAGGACAATTTTTTGGTGGTAAGTCAAAACCAGAACCATATTCACCATGCAAGAAAAACTCTGTATAACGGCATTTCTGACAACGATAATGTGGTTGAAGTGGGTTAACCTCTGAAATACCAGCCATAATAGCAACGAATGAGGAACCAACCGAACCACGTGAGCCGACATAATAACCACACTCTTCTGAGTGTTTAACAAGAAGTCTTGCAATCATATAAAGACCGGCAAAGCCGTTAGATATAATTGATTTAAGTTCTTTTTCAAGTCTGTCTGAAACAACCTCTGGTAAATCATCGCCATACCATTCTCTCGCTCTTTCCCAACAGAACTTTGTCAAATCCTCTTCAGCACCAGGTATTACCGGGTTAAAAGTACCATCAGGAATAGGAAGAATTCCTGGTTCTATCATATCTGCAATTAAATTTGTATTAGTAATAACAACCTCTCTTGCAGTTTCTTCACCTAAATAAGCAAAATCATCAAGCATTTCTCTCGTAGTTTTAAAGTAGAGTGGTGCCTGATTATCTGCATCAGAATACCCCTGACCCGCCTGTAAAATTGCTCTGAATTTTGCATCACCTTCATTTAAGAAGTGAACGTCGCCAGTTGCAACGGTTTTCTTGCCTAATTTATCACCCAATGCAATAATTTCCCTATTGATTTGCTCTAAATCATCAAAAGAATTAACTCTGTCGTATTCTTCATCATTTTTAGTTATCATAAAGCTGTTATTACCATTAGGTTGAATTTCAAGATAATCATAAAATTCAGCAATTTTTATAAGCTCTTCAGGACTTTTTCTTTGAAGAAATGCTTTATAAAGCTCACCTGCTTCACATGCACTACCAATAATTAAACCTTCTCTTAATTCTTCGATAAGGCTTTTTGGCATTCTTGGTCTTTTGTAGAAATAATCTAAGTTTGAAGCTGAAATAAGTTTATAAAGATTTTTTAAGCCCACCTTATTTTTAACAAGCAAAATACAGTGGTAGCTCTGTGATTTTTTTATCTCTTCAGCATCTTTTTTACTACCGTCTTCGTTATAATCATCTACAAGGTAACATTCACAGCCATAAATAATCTTGAAGTCCGAACCCCTTGCTGTGTTACATGCTTCCGGGAAAGCTTGTACACAACCGTGGTCTGTAATAGCAATAGCCTTATGACCCCAGTTCATCGCCCTTTTTACCAATGACTTTGCACTACTCATAGCATCCATAGCCGACATATTGGTGTGAAGATGGAGCTCAACTCTTTTTTCTTCTTCGTCATCAGTTTTTTCAAATTTCTGAACTGTTGACATAGCTCGTGGACGAATTATATAGTCTTTTTTATAATCGTCGTAAATAATTGTACCACGGATCAACACTGTTAAACCATCTTTGAGTTTATTCTTTAAAGACTCTAAATTTTCTTTTTCATCAAAGAATTTAACACCATAAGAATATGTATAGTCTGTAACATTAAATTCAATAATAAGTCTTTTGCCGTCTTTTGTTTCTTTGCTCTCTAATTTAAAGACGTCACCCCAAACAACAACTTCGCCGTCTTCTGCTGAAATTTCTTTCATACTTACAGGGTCTTTCTTTATAACATTACCAAAAATTGGTGTTGCTGTTTCTAAATAAAGTGGAATACCTTCAATTACGCGTCTTTCTTTTGGCTGAGACATATCCACAACAGGATTATTTACAGCATCAATTTCTTCCTGTCTTTTAATAAAATCATCCATTGAACTGTTTTCGCCCTCAAGGTTAACAGTTATTTTTTTATTAAAATGCTCAAAAATATAATTCTCTAAAAATGTATCTGCAGCAGCATTTTTACAGATATCGCAACCACCAGATAAAAATTTAATCGTTAAAGTATCATCTTCATAAGTGTACTCTGAGTTGTCTAAAAAACCATTAGTTTGCGGAACATTAACCTTTAACACTTTTAAAAGCATCGGAAAACAACTGTATTCTAATGCCTCTGGTGGTAAATAAAAATTAAACTCTACTGTTTTAAATCTTAAAGCAATTTTAATTTCATTTGCAGTAGCTTTAAGACACATAATATTCTTAAATTCTTTAAAATGAAGATTCGCGGTTAATTTTAAATCTTCTTTATGTATGTAAAGGTCTGTAAAAGTTGTGTCCTTTAACATTTCCCTGTATTTGGGTTCAGATATATATTCACCAAATACATCCAAAAACAAATTGCTCATATTTTTTCGATTTCCTTTAATAACTCACTAACTATTTCTTTTTCATTCACTTTTCTCAAAATTTCGCCTTTTTTAAATATAAGACCCTCGCCGTTGCCACCTGCAACGCCAATATCTGCTTCTTTAGCTTCACCAGGACCGTTGACTGCACAACCCATAACAGCAATCTTTATTGGCTTTTTAATATCTTTTACTGCTTCTTCAATTTCTGTAGCAAGCGAAACTAAATCTATTTTCGTTCTGCCACAAGTGGGGCAAGAAACAATTCTTGGAGTTTCAACACGCAATTCGAGTGCTTTTAAAATGTCAAAACCAGCATAAACCTCTTTAATAGGTGTATCTGTAATAGAGACACGGATAGTATCGCCAATTCCATCTAAAAGAAGCGAACCGATACCAATTGAAGATTTAATGAGCGAACCACGCTCTGTACCAGCCTCGGTAACACCCAAATGTAAAGGATAGTCACACTTTTCTGCAACTAATCTGTAGGCTTTTACCATTTTTGTTACATCTGAAGATTTTATTGAAACAACTGTGTTATAAAAATCGCATTTTTCAAGTAACTCAATATGACGGAATGCACTTTCAGCCATCGCTTCAGGAGTAGCACCGCCATATTTCAATAATAAATCCTTCTCAACTGAGCCAGAATTAACACCAATTCTTATAGGCACATTTCTTTTTGCACAAGCATTAGCCACCTTTTCAACATTTGAAAAATCGCCAATATTGCCAGGATTAATTCTGATTTTATCAACACCAGCCTCAAGGCTTTCAAGTGCTAACTTATAATCAAAATGAATGTCTGCAACGAGTGGCACAGAAGTATTCTCTTTTAATTTACCAAGAACCTTAACTGCTTCAAGATTAGGCACAGCCATTCTTACAATTTCGCAACCAGCCTTTTCTAAAGCAAGTGTTTGCTCTAAGTTTTTTTCATAATCCTCGCTAGGTACATTAAGCATAGACTGAACTAAAACTGGTGCACCACCACCGATTACTTTATTGCCGATTTTTACTTGTCTTGAAGCACGTTTATTCATAAAAATTCACTATCCTAAAATACTTTTATAATATCACTGATTGAAACTACTAACATAAACAAAAGCAATAATACTAAGCCTACTGTGTGAATAATACCTTCTTTTTTAGGGCTAATTGGCTTTCTTCTTATCATTTCAATGAGAATGAAGAATAACCTACCACCATCAAGTGCAGGAACCGGAAGAAGATTAAACACACCAACATTTATTGTTATATATGAAAGAAGTGTGAGAGCTGTAAAAAGCTTATCTTTAGCTGTTGGTCCTTGTGCAGTTGAATCAGCTATTGCAGATATTGTACCAATAGGACCTGAAACGTCTTTCATACCATATTTACCAGTACAAAGGTCAACAAGGCTTAAACGGACCATTTGCACTATTGATGCGGAATCTAACATTGAAGTCTTAACAATTTTTAACACCCACGACGGTGAAACGATTTGTTTGCCCAATACAGATACATATTCGGGAGCCTCACCTACAACATAGAAATCTTGCTCAATATATTGTCTGCCCTCAAATTCAAACTGTTTAAATTCTACATCTTTTAATTCAACTGTTTTACCATCACGGATAACAGTCAAATCAAGCTTATTGTCAGTATCACGAACCATATTAAAACCGATACCGCGACTTGAATAAATATGAGTACCATTGATTTTAATAATTTCATCATCTGCCTGAAGACCATAATTACAACTGGTAGCCTTTTCGTGGAAACTGTGAACATATCTTGAACCTACAAGAGGTTGCATAGAAAGACAAACACCAACCACAATAACACCTAAAATCAAATTAAGTATTGCACCTGCAGCAACTATTATAAATCTTTGATAAGGCTTCTTTTTATTAAAGGCTCTGTCGTCATCACTTTCACTATCTTCCCCTTCCATACTTACAAATCCACCAATTGGAAAAAGACGGAGGGCATATTGGGTTTCGCCTATCTTCTTTTTTAAAATAACAGGCCCCATACCAAGAGCAAATTCATTAACTTTTACTTTGAATAATTTTGCAAAGAAGAAATGACCAAACTCGTGGATTGCAATAATTACACCAAAGAGTAAAATTGCCACCAAATAAGGCCACACATTGCCCCAAACTGTTGCAATTGTTTCTGCGATATTTATAGTATTTATTGAAATCATCTCCAGAAAGAATTAAATTGACGCTAAATTTCTAACTGTTTCTCGCATCAAAGCATCGGTATCATAAACATCCTGTAAAGAATAATCCTGTTTATTTTTTATTGTAGCCGACGCTTCTTTAATAAGACGCGGAATATCGTTAAATGAGATTTTATCTTGTCTAAAAAGAAGATTTGCTTCTTCGTTAGCACAATTAACTGCTGCTGGCATTAAACCACCAACACGTATTGCATCTTTACATATATCCATACAAGGAAAGTTCTCGTAATCTGGTTTGTAGAAAGAAAGATTACCAACTTCCCATAAATCGAGTTGTTTTTCTGGTGACTCAAATCTTTCTGGATATGTTAATGCAAACTGTATTGGCAAACGCATATCTGGATGACCTAATTGTGCAATAACAGAATTGTCGTCATACTCAATAAGCGAATGAACAATACTTTCTCTATGAACAACAATGTCAATCATATCAGGCGAAACTGAAAAAAGCCATACAGCTTCAATAAGCTCAAGACCTTTATTGAACATTGTAGCACTGTCTATGGTAATTTTTTGTCCCATTGACCAGCTAGGATGCTTTAAAGCATCTTTTAAAGTTACATTTTCCAATTCTTCTTTAGTCTTGCCGAAAAACGGACCACCAGAAGCAGTTAAAATAATTCTTTTTAACGCTTTATTAGATGGTGCCCCTAAAAGACATTGAAAAATTGCTGAATGTTCACTATCAACAGGGAGAATAGAAACACCGTTTTCTTTTGCTAAGTCAGTAACTAATCTGCCACCGGCAACGAGTGTTTCTTTATTAGCAAGAGCAATAGTTTTTTTAGCTTTAATTGCTTCAACTGTAGGGCCAAGACCTGCCATACCAACAACAGAATTAAGTGTTATTTCACCTTTTGCTTCTGCACCACAAAATTTGACGCCTTCCATACCAGAAAGCACCTTTGTATTGGTATCTTTCACTCTTACCTTTAAATCATTTGCCGCTTTTTCGTCAACCAATGCGACATATTCTGGTTTAAATTCTCTGATTTGTTGTTCAATCTTTTCTACATCTGAGAATGCAGCAAGAGCTTCGACCTTATAGCCACGAGCTCTTGCAACATCTAAACTCTGAACACCTATAGAACCAGTTGAACCTAATAAATTTATACTCTTCATATATTATCACTTAAAAAAGGTTAATTATGTAAACTAACGAATAAAGAACTGGTAATACGAATAACAAACTGTCGCATCTGTCCATAATGCCACCGTGCCCCGGAAGAAGCTTGCCGAAGTCTTTTATACCGAAATTTCTTTTGATTGTAGAAGCGGCAAGGTCACCAAACATACTGATAACAGAAAGACAAATGCTCATTATAATTACAGAGATGTAAGATAAACCTGTTTCACCTTCAAAGAAGAATTTTTTAAACACGAAAAGCAAAGCAACGTTTAAAACAACTGCACCTACAACGCCACCAACTGCACCTTCAACACTCTTTTTAGGGCTGATTTTAGGACAAAGCTTATGTTTACCAAACTTACTGCCAACAAAGTAAGCAAAAATATCTGTAAGCCAAGCACAGAAGCAAGCGAAAAGAATAAGGAAAATGCCGTCTATTTTGGTATATGATGAAAAACGCTCATTTATGTCGCGGAATGCAAGTAATAATGAGAATGAATAAGGAATAGCTACTGAAGCAAAAATAGCTGTAACAGCTTCTTCAAACTTAGTCTTTTCAAACTGTAGAAGCATAAATATGAATATTAAAACAACATAAATGCCACCAACTGCTGCAACAGGCACTTCTATATTAAAGTGAACCAACACAGGAATTGCAACTGCAAGTAAAAGACTTAAAACCATTATAGGTATGTTTTTTAAATTAACCGCCTTTTCTACCTCGTGAACTGCTATAGCAGACATAAGTGAAAGCACCAAAGCAAAAACCACGGTATTCATTAAAAACAAACAACCTATAAAAAGCACTGCACAAATTGAACCAGTAATTATTCTCTGTTTCATTTAAAAACCCACTCTCAAAATTAATCAGACACCACCAAAACGTCTGTGACGTTTCTGAAAATCTTCTAAAACCGCATCTACATCATCTGTTGTAAAATCAGGCCACAAAATATCTGAAAACCAAAATTCTGAATAAGCAGACTGCCAGGTTAAAAAGTTTGAAAGTCTGTATTCACCACTTGGTCTTACAATAATATCTGGGTCAGGCTGACCTGCTGTATAGATATTCTGTGAAATTAAATCTTCATTAATATCTTCTACTGCAATTTCGCCAATCTTAATCTTTTCGGCAATAGCTTTAACAGAGTGAACAAGCTCTGCTCTGCCACCATAGTTAAGAGCGATATTAACAGTAATCTTATTATAATCTTTAGTTTCTCTTTCGGCTTTTTCAATAAGCTCTAAAAGTTCTTCTAGAAGACCTTCTCGTTCACCAATAAACTTCAACTTCATTTGACGCTCTTTATTTTCTTCTAAACGAGCATCACCATCAATTAAATATTCAATGAATAAATCCATAAGACCGTTGACTTCTTCTTCAGGTCTTGACCAGTTTTCAGTTGAAAAAGCATAAAAGGTTACACACTCAATGCCTAAATCAGCACAGTACTCACCTATTTTTTTAAAAACCTTTGCACCAGCAATATGACCTTCACCACGTTTTAAGCCCTGATTTTTAGCCCATCTGCCGTTACCATCCATAATAAAGCCAATGTGTCTTGGCAATACATCAAATTTTTTAATTTCCATAACGCAATCAGATTTCAAGAATTTCTGCTGTTTTTGCAGCACAAATATCATCAATTTTCTTTACGTATTCGTCTGTGATTTTTTGTAATTTTTCTTCTGCTTTTTTCTGGTCATCTTCTGTGATTTCAGAATTCTTTTTCATTGTTTTAACTTTTTCAATTGAATCACGACGAATCTGACGAACTGCAACCTTGCTGTCTTCAGCAATTTTTGAAACATCTTTACTTAATTGTTTTCTTCTCTCTTCAGTAAGAGCAGGGAAAACAAGACGAATTGTATGACCGTCATTTGAAGGGTTAATACCGATATCTGAAGCTAAAATAGCTTTTTCAATAAGACCTAAAGCACTTCCATCCCAAGGCTGAATTGCAAGAATTCTTGCTTCAGGAACAGAAATAGCAGCCATCTGATTAATAGGTGTTGGTGTTCCATAGTAATCAACTAAAACCTTATCAAGAATAGCAGCATTTGCTCTGCCAGCTCTGATTGAGTTGTATTCATATTTTAATGAAGAAATTGATTTTTCCATTCTTTCTTTTGTATTAGCGTAAATTGTTTCCATAGTAAAACCTCCAATATATTATGTAAATTTCATTCAAAATTATTTAACAACCGTACCTGTATTTTCGCCACACATTGCTTTTGCAATATTCTCTGGATTATTAAGATTGAACACAAGAATCGGAATATTATTTTCCTGACAAATAGCAGCAGCTGCTGTATCCATAACCGCAAGATGTCTTTCTAAAAGTTCGTTATGAGAAATCTCAGTAAATTTAACTGCATCACTGAACTTGTTAGGGTCTTTGTCATAAATACCATCAACGTTTGTTGCTTTTAAAACTACATCTGCACCAATTTGTGCCGCTCTTAAAGCTGCACCTGAGTCTGTTGAGAAGAATGGGTTACCAGTACCACCTGCAAAGATAACCAATCTACCCTTTTCTAAATGTCTTACGGCACTGTCTTTATTGAATGTTTCAACAACTCCAGTAATCTGAACTGCAGATTGTACGCGAGCGTCGATACCTAATTGTAAAAATGTTTCTTGCAAAGCTAATGAATTCATAACTGTTGCAAGCATACCAATGCTATCAGCTCTGGTTCTGTCCATATCTCCACTTGAACGACCACGCCAGAAGTTACCGCCACCAACAACAATACCAACCTGGGCACCAGCATCTACAACTGTTTTAATTGCTCCGCAGATGTTGTTCATAACATTAAAATCGAAGCCATGACCTTTGTCACCTGAAAGCACTTCACCACTTAATTTGAGAAGCACTCTTTTGTACTTTAAGTCCATAAATACAACTCCTTTTTGCAATTGCTTTTATATAACAAATGCACCTAAATATTCCACATTATATTTTACTATATATGCTAAAAAAAGTAAAGAGGTATTTTGTGAAATAAAAGTGAATTTAAAGAAACAAAAGCCCAAAACTATTCACATAGAATGAACAATTTTAGGCTTAATAAATTTTGAATATTTCTTTAAATAATTTCTGAATCCAGACTTTGAAAAATTGTTTTATTTTCCATTACATAGCTTCTTATAGCTACAAAATAGTAAATAGAGCCAGTTACGCCGATAACGCCACCAAAGACAACATTGTAAACCAATGTTATTATTGGACCTGTTAGTGGTTCAAATTTTGATACAATTCCTTTAGGATTTTCGAGCAAAGTTTTACTGTAATTCATATCCTGAATTGACAAAACAACATTAAGAACACCAACAATAAGTAAAAGCCAATTAACAAAAATGCCACTTAAAATTTGAAGTATTCCTATAATTAGCCATATTATGCCATTCGTGTTAACCCTTTGTGATAAAGTATTTAACAGTATTGATATATCGACATAAGAATTGTCATTATTGCTTTGATATGAATTTATATTATTTTGTTGAAAAGAATTTGCTTGAGCAGGACAACCACAACCTGGACAAATCACAGCTTCATCTAATAATTCTTTTCCACAATGGGAACAATATTTCATATTTATCTCCTACAAAACTCAAACAAAAAGCATAGAAATTATTAAAATTGCAAGGGCAACATAAGCTATTATAAAAGAAATTTTAAATGCACCATATTTACTCTTTAAATCTTTTTTTATTTCTTTTGCTTTATTCTTAAACTCACTTTTTTCCATTCCGTTTAGATTTGATTTTAATGTTTTTTGTAATTTGCTATTAGGTATAAGCGCCAAAATTTCTGAAACAAGACAGAGAGCTCCACCAAGCCAAGCATTAACAAACATCGAACAAATAAAACCAATGGCTAAAACCGCACCAGCAACGGCATTGGTTGTTGTTGCACCTTTTACGCAATCATCATAATTAACTTGTTTAGCTTCAATAGCACCAGCAACTGCACAACCACAACCTGGGCAAACAACTGCCTCATCCATAATTTTCATTCCACATTTTTGACAAAATTTCATTGTTCGACACTCCTTTAAATTTTCCTATTAACATCACTATAAACTACACCATCTTTAACAAATAAAACATATTCGTGTTCGCCAGAATAACTTTCATTATTATATTCCATACTTTTGAGAACTATAGTTATGAATTGTCCGTTTATTTCGTATTGACCTTCTGCAAAAACATAATCAACTCCGTATTCGCCTTCAACCTCACAACTTCCATCATCAAAGAAATCTATACAATACGGATATACTTGGTTGTATGTTGGCTCAAGTGAAAAATCAGCGAACCCGCCTGCTGGTAAAACACCGCTGACAACAGTCATAGATGAAAATTTTCCAATTAAACAGTCCTCATAAATAAAATACTCAACATCTCTTAGTGAAGGATCATCATTCAGTAATTTATCGTAAAGCTCTTTATCTGCTCCAACTGCTACTGATTCGACACGATGAAAAACTAAAGAATCCTCTACAACCTCCACCGAACCTATATACAAAATATCAACAAATGACAATGTACCATCCTTATTTTCTATTGTAAGGTCAGTTTGAACATTTTCTGAACCTTGAATAAGAAAATCAAAAAAAACACCACTTATGATTGGTGATAAGTCTATATATTCACCAACAGGGTCATAGCCAGAACCTCCGCAAGCTGTCGCAGATAAACACATCACCTAAACCATAAGTATACATAAAAATTTTTTCATAAAAAAACCCCTTTTTCAGTTATTTGTCGTTTTCCGACAAAATCATTATATCTGTATTACAGATAAATGTCAATATCTTTATTACAGATATTGCATAATAATTACGAGGTGATTTTTATGCAATTCAAAAATTTAAGAAGCATCCGAGAAGATAAAGACATTAAACAAAAAGATATTGCACAATATTTAAATGTGTCACAAAACACATACTCTCAATATGAAACAGGTGTTATATCTTTAACTGCTGAAGTTTTAATAAAATTATCCGATTATTATGATGTCAGCATTGATTTTTTACTCGACAGGACAAACAACCCCAAAAAACAAAAATGAGTCGTGAATTTCACGACTCATTTTTTAAAATTTTGAACGCTCTACCTTTTTTCACCTATAAATCTGACTAAAGAATTCTTTTGCTCAATTGATTCAAAACTACGTGTTGGTACAATATAAGCTTGAATCGAATTAATAAAAAGTACAACCATTTTCTCATTAACAAAAACATTCTCAATAGCAGAATATTTCATTTCACTTTTATTATCGTCTGTGATTTCAATGAAAACATCGTCATAAAATTCAAGAACAGAATTTTCTGAATATGGCAGTTTACCTTTTATTTTAGTTAACGATTTAACCGTAGTTTTCATGGCGAGATTATTAATTGCTTTATTTAAAGTTAAATGGACTAAAAGAAAAGCAATAATAAGAACTCCTGTTACAATAAATCCCTCACCTGAAAAATTGGAATTACTAAAGTAAATAATACTAAAATTACACAAACCGCAATAAAAATCAAGTTTGAAATTTTGTTTGATTTTTTACCTACAGGTGTTTCAGCCATTACAATTTTATTAAATTCAATATAATCTTCTTGCGTTATATTAACGTTAAACTTAAATTTCATAAAATCACCCTTTAATATTTTGATAAATCGGAATTTGCGTGTTTCATGCAATAGACTTCAATTGCTTTACAGATAAACTCTGCTGTACCGTCAGCATTCTTATCAATATTATTCTTGAAGCGTTCATCTGCGACATACATCTTACCAAGACCTGACAAAATTTCATTATTACAAAGATAGTAATTCTCAGTAATATGGTTCTGAAGCACTTTCACAAGGTTTTGAGCTTCATCGGTATCGGGACTGACATTTTTCATACACACCGCAAACTCTGATATAATATGTTCTAAACCTTTTGTGAGATCATTCCACTTCTCTTTAGAATAATTCTTAGTATTCTCTTCATATTGGTGGTATGCTTCTGTTTCACCCCATTTTTCCTGAGCCTCAAGATGGTACTTTTCAAATCCGCTGTTGTCAAATGATTTCATAACATTTTCCCCTTTCATTGCACTGTCAGATGTTTGATAAGTTCTTATTTGTTATTATAAATTACAATCCATATTTACGAATGAAATATGATGGCGTACAGCTCCATGCGTGACAAAGACTGTTTATCATTCTATCGTTGTACGGTGAGAAATCAAGGTCATCTGGAATATACGCTTCCCAGAAGGTATCTGCACCAAGTTCCACCATACCACCCCAGAATTTTTTCAAATATTCTACTGCTTCACGCTTCATCCCAAGTTTTAACATAGCTTCAATAACATAGTGACGCATATATGGTGTGACAGGTTGCTTATACTCCTTGTTATCAAGGCAAGAAAGAAGGAGTTCTTTTGCCTCTTCTCCAGTTATCACACCACCCAAAATCATCCAGACCTGAGAATGAACGCTACGCTGATTATTATCTAAAGCATTTATAAAAGCACATTCAATTCCATTATAAAGGTACTTTTTAGAAGCGGAACGAATCTCGGAAATGAGTGTAGAGTATTTTTCACACTCCTCATCACCTATTGCTTTTAGCAATTCCCCAAAACGTCCGAGTGTATAAAGATATACACCCTGCAATGCAGTTATACATTCAAGCCCCGGACACCAATCAATAAAAGCAAACCAACCATCTTGCCTTGTTACAATCGAATTCTCATCCAGCGTGGCTCTGAAGCTTTCAAGCTGTGATTTGCAAATTCCTAAAAGGTCATTTACAACATCCATGTCCCCTGTATGCTCAAAATAATCGCATACACTTACAACATATAAAAGTGCATAGTCCTCAATATGGGTTGCACCAGAATGATAGTAAGGAGTTTCATAAACAAATGACGGTAAGAAACCTAATTCATTACATTTCCCTGCGGCAAAAAGATACAAGCATCTTTTTACAATTTCAAGGTTATTGAATGTATAATAATTTGTAAGAGCTTCAAGACGAAGGTCACCAATCCAAAGACGGCGGTCACGCTTGGGACCATCCTCAAAGAAGGTCTGCATACATTCCTTGAGAGTGTTTGTTGCAACAAGGTCAATTTTATTAAGCAAAGCATCTTCCGTGTTCGCAGATTCCAGCACAGATATATCGGCACTCGTTGAAGCACGGAAGCTAAAATCAAAGAGCCTTATTGGTCGTGTGGTTCTTTCTACCGTTATTTTTATGTATCTACATGCGTATCTTCTGGGCATAGTTATTTTCTGTGGGAAATCAAGATTTATTATCTCCTCTTGCAACCATGTTTTTGAAAGTACGCCGTTGTACCTAGAAAAATCATCATTTATTTCTCTCATGTCTTCTCCGAACTTAATAATCAAACGAACCGGAGCATCAACGAAAACATCGACCTTATCAAAAGCGAATGAGAAGTGTCCCACCGCATGCTCCCCAATGTCAAGAAGAATACTGTCACCGTTTAAACCGATAAACTCAGTAATATCAGGAGTAAGAACAGAATATTTCAGTTCAGGAAAATTTTCTTGAGCCATACTTAAAAAGTATTCTTTATCTTTCATATCACATACACTTCACTTTATAGTTACAATTCTGATTAAAAAAATCAAACTTATCAGGTTTTAAAACTCCTATTTGTCTAGATGATTATATCACACATAAGCAACAATTACAATCGGGTGCGTATATATACAGTGAAGTATCGGCAAAGCCGATGTGAAGTTATGGCTTTCGCCATAGTGAAGTTTTGTGCTAACGAACAAAGTGAAGTTAAGTTTGCCCGAAACACTTGCGAAGCAAACTTCACTTGCCGTAAGGCAAACTTAGTTCCAAAAAAATAAAAGCAAGTCAAAAGACTTGCTTTTATTTTTTGTGTTTACAACTCATTTTTGTCAAAAATTAAAACAGTTCGACAAATTGGAATTTGCTCAATTATTATCAACAATCCATTTCTTTGACCAATCAAACAAAGTTTCTGACATCAAGTTGAAGTCTAC
>CALFTN010000033.1 GCA_937916395.1 uncultured Clostridia bacterium
ACCACGCTTACGCGCGGTCCCCCTCTCTTCGAAGAGAGGCGTTTTATAAAAACAACTACATTCTCTCATTTATATTAAATGAAAGAATGTAGTTTTTGTTATCTATATTTAATTATAATCAAGTCCGTAGGACTTCCGAAATTCCGAATTACGCATTACGCATTCTGCATTACTTATCGGGCGACCACAGGTCTGCCCCTACAGTTCTGCATGCTTCTCAAGAATTGCTTTAAGTGTTTCAACTCCGTCGCCTTTCTCTGATGAAAAAGGAATAATGGTTAAGTCGTCGCCGAATTCTTCTAATTCTTTGCGAAGTCCGTCAACACGCTCTTTATACTGTGTTTTATTGAGCTTGTCACTTTTTGTAGCGGCAACTATGAATGGTATTTCACATTCTTGTAAGAAGCGCATCATAATGTAATCATCTTCGGATGGTTTATGGCGCATATCTACAAGTTGAACTACAAGCTTTAAGTTTCTTGGCGTTTGAAAGTAGCCTTCCATCATTTCTGCCCAGCGACGTTTTTCGCCTCTTGCTACCTTTGCGTAGCCATAGCCTGGCAAATCGACAATTCTTACATCTTCAGTTCTGTAAAAATTAATTGTGATTGTTTTACCAGGTACCGACGAAACACGTGCTAAATTCTTACGGTTAAAAAGCTTATTGAGCATTGAAGATTTACCGACGTTTGACCTACCGGCAAATGCAATTTCTGTTACAGTTGACTCTGGGATTTGTGAAAGCGTACCAAAAGCCGCTTCAAATTCAACTTTATTAAAGTTCATCTTTTTAAATCCCCTTTCTCAACAACAGATTGTAGTTGTTGCTTCTTCTTTTGACTCTTGAATTTCAACAACCTTATTTTTACTCTTAGGGGATTTACGTGGCTTAGTCAACGCTAAATTCAAAACCTCATCAAGAGTTGAAACTGGTATAAATTCAATATTCTTTTTAACTACCTCGTCAACCTTTTCTAAGTCTGGCACATTATCCTGTGGAATTAAAACTGTTTTCATTTTGTTTTTATATGCCGCCATAGATTTTTCTTTTAAGCCACCTATTGCTAACACGTTACCACGCAAAGAAATTTCACCAGTCATAGCAACTGTAGGTTTTACAGGTCTGTTTGTAAGTGCCGACACGAGTGCGGTAGTCATAGTAACACCAGCAGAAGGGCCATCCTTTGGCACTGCACCCTCTGGGGCGTGAATATGAATGTCTTTATTCTTATAAAAATCAGGGTCAATACCTAATTCATTTGCTCTGCTTCTTACAAAGCTCACTGCAATTTTTGCAGATTCTTTCATAACGTCGCCTAAAGAACCAGTAAGTTCAATTTTACCAGTACCCTCTAAAATTGATGCTTCAATCTGCATAATCTCACCACCGACTTTAGTCCACGCAAGACCATTGACTGCACCAATCATATTGTCTAAAGAAAGGTCTGTTTCTTTATATTTTCTTGCCCCTAAAAATTCTTCAAGATTTTCAGGTGTAACGCTGATTTTGCCCTCAAAACCATCTGCAAATTTAACTGCACATTTTCTCAAAACCTTAATAATAACTCTTTCTAACGTTCTGACACCAGCTTCTTTTGTGTAGCCATCTATAATGAGTTTTAAAGCAGAGTCACTTATTGAAACCATTTGTGAAGTCATATTGAAGTTTTTAAGTTGTTTTGGTAAAAGATGCTTTTTAGCAATTCTAAACTTCTCTTCAGCGGTATAGCTATAAAGCTCAATAATCTCCATCCTGTCGTAAAGCGGACTGGGAATTGAAGAAGCATCGTTTGCAGTAGTAATAAATAAAACCTTGCTTAAATCAAACGGAACGTCAATATAATGGTCAACGAATGTGTTATTCTGCTCACCATCAAGCACCTCTAAAAGTGCTGATGATGGGTCGCCTTTGTAGTCGTTACCCAATTTATCTATTTCATCAAGCAAAATAAGTGCATTAGTAGAGCCAGCCTGCTCAACTGCAGAAATAATTCTACCAGGCATAGCGCCTATATAAGTTCTTCTATGACCACGAATTTCTGCTTCATCGTGAACGCCACCGAGAGAAATTCTGGCATAATTTTTATTCATTGCTTTTGCAAGTGATTTTGCAATTGAAGTTTTACCAACACCAGGAGGACCCACAAGACAGAGAATTTGTGAGTTAACATTTTCTGAAAGCTTTTTAACTGCAATTAACTCAACAATTCTTTCTTTAACCTCATCTAAACCATAGTGGTCTTTATCTAAAACCTTTCGTGCTTTAGAAAGATTTAAAGAATCTTTTGTTTCTTTATTCCAAGGTAAGCTTAACACTCTATCTAAATATGTACGTGTTACATTTGCCTCTGAACTACTGCTTGAAAGCTTTAAAAGCCTGTCTGCTTCGTCAAGAAGCTTCTTTTTATATTTATCCTCAAGTGGCAGAGCATTGATTTGTTCTTTATATTTCTCTGATTCTTCTTCTGGTGACTCTTCACCATTTAATTCTTGTGAAATGACCTTTAATTGCTCACGAAGGAAATAATCCTTCTGATTTTTATCCATTCTGTCGTGAACTTCATTCTGAATTCCCAATTGTAAAGAAAGAATTTCTGTTTCTTTAATGAGAATACTGCAAAGTCTTTCTGCCCTTTTTATTGGGTTTAATTCACTCAAAAGGTCTTGCTTGTCAGGGAACATCAATATAGTGTTGCTTACTATATAGTCAGTTAAAAGTGCAATATTATCCTCTGTATGAACTGTCATTTCAACATCTGGAGAAATGCGTGGAAGATATTCTGCATAATCGTCAAACAAATCTCTTAAGGTTCTGACTAAAGCTTCAGAATATGCAGCATCAATCTTTCTTACAGGCTTTTCATTTATTTCAGTAACAACAGCCTTTAAAATTGGCTTTGTTCTTACTGTTTCAACTATTGTTGCTCTGTATTTACCCTCAACAACAACTCTTAATACATCAGTATTAGGAAGCTTTATAACCTGCTTAACCTCTGCTACAACACCAATTTTATTAAGGTCAGAAAATTCTGGATTTTCTATTTCTGCATCTAATTGGGCAACAAGAAAAATCTCACCGGTTGTATTTAACGCTGCTCTTATTGCAGAAATTGACTTTTGTCTGCCGACATCAAAATGTAATGTCATTTTAGGGAAAACTACCACGCCTCTCATTGCGAGAACGGGAAGCGAAGTAGTTACTGTGTTTTTATTATTCATAATTAAATCCTTTATGATGCTTGTGTTTCGTCTTTAATAGTTTTTCTTGCTATAATTGGTTCTGATTTTCCATCAACAACATCAGCAGTAATTTTAATAACATCTACTGTTGGGTCTGATGGAGCAGAATACATTACAGGAACAAGAATTTTTTCCATTAATGCACGAAGACCTCTGGCACCAGTCTCTTTTTCAATAGTTAATTCTGCAACTCTTCTTACTGCTTCTTCTGAGAAATCAAGAGTTACGTTATCCATTTTGAAGAGGCTCTGATACTGCTTGAGAAGTGCATTTTTAGGTTCTGTAATTATGCTGACAAGTGCATCAACATCTAAATCTTTTAATGAAGTAATAATTGGAATTCTGCCGACTAATTCAGGAATAAGTCCGAATTTTACAAGGTCCTGAGTTACAACCTTTGACATAATATCCATTTGTTTTAAATCTGTTTTTGAACGGATTTCGCTACCGAAACCGAGCACATTTTTGCCAAGACGTTCTTCAACTAATTTTTCAATACCAGCAAAAGCACCACCACAGATAAAGAGAATTTTTGAAGTATCAATCTGAATAAACTCTTGCTGTGGATGTTTTCTGCCACCTTGTGGTGGAACGTTTGCAACTGTGCCTTCAATAATCTTTAAAAGTGCTTGCTGAACACCCTCACCACTAACGTCACGTGTTATTGAGGTGTTTTCGCTTTTTCTTGTTATTTTGTCAATTTCGTCGATATAGATAATACCCTTTTCAGCTTTTTCAATCTCAAAATCGGCTGCTTGAATAAGCCTCAAAAGAATATTTTCAACGTCTTCACCAACATAACCAGCTTCGGTTAAGGTTGTGGCGTCTGCAATAGCAAAGGGAACATCAAGAATTTTGGCTAATGTTGAAGCAAGTAAAGTTTTACCAACACCTGTGGGACCTAATAAAAGCACATTACTTTTACCGATTTCAACATCTGCGTCCCCACCCTTATAAACTCTTTTATAATGGTTATAAACAGCTACAGACAAAACCTTTTTTGCTTCTTCCTGACCAATTACATACTCGTCAAGCTTTTCTTTTATCTCCATTGGTTTTGGAAGAACAGTTTCTTTGTTTTTGCCTTTTGTTGCCTCATCTATCGCTCTTTCAACATCCTCAGGGTTAATTCCCTCAATAATCTGCAAGCAAAGGTCAACACACTCGTCACATATATATACACCAGGACCTGCTATAAGACGCTGAACTGCGCTTTGTGATTTACCACAAAACGAACAGCGTACGCTTGAATTAGATGTATTTTTATTATCATCTCGTGCCAACTAAAGCACCTCCGAATATTACCCTTTTATTAGTTTTTATCTATTATCTCTTGTCGAGAATTTTATCAACAATGCCGTATTCTAAAGCATCTTCTGCAGTAAGCCAGTTGTCACGCTCTGTATCAATAGCAACCTGTTCAATTGGCTTGCCTGTGTTTTCAGCAAGAATTTTGTTTAAACGTTGCTTTGTTCTCTGAATGTGGTCTGCTGCAATAAGAATTTCTGTTGCCTGACCCTGTGCACCACCTGATGGCTGGTGAATCATTACTTCTGCATTAGGGAGAATGTAACGCTTGCCTTTAGCGCCTGATGAAAGCAAGAATGCACCCATAGATGCTGCCATACCCATACAAATAGTAGAAACGTCGCATTTAATATATTGCATTGTATCATAAATTGCAAGACCAGCAGAAACAGAACCACCTGGGCTATTGATATAAAAGCTTATATCTTTTTCAGGGTCCTGACCCTCAAGATAAAGAAGCTGAGCAACAATAACAGATGCTGTTGCGTCATTCACTTCATCAGAAAGAACAATAATTCTATCATTTAAAAGTCTTGAATAAATATCGTAGGAACGCTCACCACGATTAGTTTGTTCTACAACGTAAGGAATAAGTGCCATAATAATTTCCTCCTAAACTTTGATTGTTTTTAATTATTGGAAAAGAAATGAGAAAATATTCAATTTTCTCTCTATTACAAAACCGTCGCAGCACTTTGTAGAACTGCGACGGAATTACAGGGCGAAAAGAATTATTCAGCCTTAGCTTCTTCTGTCTTTTTCTTTGAAGTTGTTTTTTTAGCAGCTGGTTTCTTTTCTGCTGTTTCTTTTTTAGCAGCTGGTTTCTTAGCTGGTTTTTCTGTTGCTTCTGAAGCATCAGCTTCAGCTTTTTTCTTTGCAGCACTTGCTTTAGCATTGTCTTTAACAATATCCATAGCTTTTCTGCAACCAAGGTCTGCCTTAACATCTTCTACTGGTACATATTTCTTAACTTCTTCAAGCTTCATACCATAAGAATCAGCGTAAGTCTTGAGTTCTGTTTCAACATCTTCGTCAGAAATCTCAATTTTTTCGAGTTCAATAATCTTTTCAAGAGCAAGGCGAAGTTTAACTTGTTTTTCTGCACCGTCTTTGTAGCTCTGACGTAATGTAGCAATATCCATACCTGTGTATTGCATATACATATCAAGGCTCATACCCTGCATTTGAAGACGATAGTTATATTCATTAACCTGATTGTCGATTTCTCTTTCAATCATAGCATCTGGAATTTCAACAACTGTGTTTTCAATAAGCTTTTCCATTATGCCACTTTCGAATGCACGGTCAGCATCAGCTTCTTTTCTTGCTTTGATTTCTTCTTCAAGATTTTTTTCGTAATCTGCAATTGTGTCGAACTCACTAACATCTTTAACGAATTCATCGTCATATTTAGGAAGTTCTTTTTTCATAATTTTATTAAGCTTTACTTTGAATACTGCAGGTTTGCCAGCAAGTTCTTCAGCACCATAAGCTTCTGGGAATGTAACGTTAACGTCAAATTCGTCGCCTGTTTTCTTACCAACAATCTGGTCTTCAAAGCCATCAATAAATTGACCTGAACCGAGTTCGAGGTTGTGATTTTCACCTTTACCACCCTCAAAAGCTTTACCATCCATAAAGCCTTCGAAGTCGATAACTGCTGTGTCGCCCTTTTTAGCTGCTCTGTCTTCAACAGTAACCATTTTTGCATCTCTTTCGAGTGCAGCGTTAACAGCATCTTTAACTTCTGACTTTTTAACTGAAACTTTTTCTTTTTCAGCTGTAAGACCTTTATATTTTTTTACTTCTGCTGAAGGCTTAACAACAACCTTAAGCTTTACTGTGAAGCCGTTTTCATCGAGTGAAACGATTTCATCATCAAAAGGAGCAGCAACAGGAACAATACCTGCTTCTTTTGCAGCCGCATCAAAAAGCTCTGGGTATTCTGCATCAATAGCGTCATACCAGAAAACTTCTTTACCATAATAAGTTTCAATAATGTGTTTTGGAGCTTTACCTTTACGGAAGCCTGGCACATTATATCTACCCTTATTTTTGTTGTAAGCATTAGAAACTGCCTTTTTGAATTCTTCGCCCTCAAGTGAAATTTCAAGAGCATAAATGTTTGTTTCTGCCTTTTCGCAAGACTTTAAACTCATTTCTTAACATCCTTTCAATTGTGAAACAATTAATTAACTTGTTGATTATAGCACAAGTTATAAATAATTTCTACTATTTTTTTACAATTTTCTTTTATTTTGAAAAAGATTTTGAAATTTTTACCTTTTTTATAAACTCTTTCAGATTTTTTCTATAATTTTAGGACAAAAGTTCAATTTATCTGCCGAAACGAGTGTAAATTTCACACCCTCATACTCTATAAAAGCATTTTCCGGAGCAACAAATCCATGCAAATGCCCAAAATAACAGCGTTTAATGTCATTTTCTAAAATAACGTTTAATATTTCATCACACTTTTGTGTAGCAGAAATTGGTGGATAATGCAAAAAAACTACTACTTCACCACCAAGCTTTTTAGCTTCATTAATTGAAGAACGGAGCCTACCCGCTTCACGAAGAAGAACCTTTTTATCTGCTTCACAAGAGTCGTCATAAAACCAGCCACGAGTACCAGCAACTGAAATATCACCAATTCTGTAAGCATTATTATGAAGAATTTTTATTGAACCGAATTCATTCTCGTTTAAAAATGAATTCATTTTATTCATCGTGTTCCACCAATAGTCGTGGTTACCCTTTAAAATGATTTTATTGCCATTAAGACTTTCTATAAACTGAAAATCTTTTTTAGCACTCTCTAAAGACATTGCCCAGGAAATGTCACCAGGAATAACAACAGTATCGTCTTCAGCTACAACATTATTCCAGTTTTTCTGGAGCCTTGTAACGTAATCGTCCCAACCTTTGAAAACATCCATTGGCTTATCTGTTGAAAACGACAAATGTGGGTCGCCTATAGCAAAAAGTGACATAATCAAATACCTAACATATCAAATACAACTTTTGCCATATCATTTTTATCGGCTGTTAAATTGAAGCGAACCTGTTTTGCTTTGAGTTCAGCTAATTGTGATGGTGCTTTTTCACCTGAAACTTCTTCTAAAGCATTTACTGTACTGAATTCATCAGCGTATTCTTTACCACTTTCGTCTACTGCAGAAAGAACTGCTTTTGAAAACTTGAATGGCGAAGCTGTTGAAGCAATAACAACCGGTGTTTTATCACCTGTTGTTTTAATGTAATCATCACAAACACTTATAGCAACTGCAGTGTGAGTATCTGAAAGATAGTTGTATTTTTTAAATGTTTCGTTAATAGCCTTCTTTGTGCCACAATCGTCACAGGTACCGGCAGCGAAAAGCTCCTGAACCTTTGCTTTAACATCTTCTGAAACTGTATATTTACCATCTTTATTAAGAGCAGAGAACCATTCGTTTATTGTATCTGAATTTCTGCCACAGAGAAGATATAAAAGTCTTTCTAAGTTACTTGAAATAAGAATATCCATTGATGGTGAATCTGTTGTGAAGAATTCACGATTTCTGTCATAAGTTCCAGTTGTGATAAAATCTGTAAGAACCTTATTTTTGTTTGAAGCACAAATGAGCTTATTAACAGGAAGTCCCATTTCTTTTGCAAAGTATGCCGCTAAAATATTACCAAAGTTACCAGTTGGAACTACAATGTTAATTTTATCGCCAAAAGCAACAGATTTCTGATTTACCATATCGCAATATGTAGAGAAATAGTAAACAATCTGTGGAGCTAAACGACCCCAGTTTATTGAGTTAGCAGACGAGAAAACAAGGTTGTTTTCTTCGAATTTATTTAAAATTTCTTTATTTGTAAAGATTGACTTAACACCAGTTTGTGCATCATCAAAGTTACCATGAATAGCACAAACACCAACATTGTTACCCTCTTGTGTTGTCATCTGGAGTTTTTGCATCGGACTAACGCCATCGTTTGGATAGAACACAAGTATTTTTGTGCCCTCAACGTCTTTAAAGCCTTCGAGTGCCGCTTTACCTGTATCGCCAGAAGTAGCAACAAGAATTACAATTTCTTTATTTTCTAAATTTTTCTTTGCAGAAACTGTAAGAAGATAAGGCAAAATCTGCAAAGCCATATCTTTAAAGGCACATGTAGGACCTTTAAATAATTCAAGGATGCTTACATTATCGTGTAATTTTACTGTTGGTGCTGTATCCTTTGATGAAAACTTACCATCTTTATAAGCACCCTCTACACAAGAATCAAGCTCTTCTTTTGTAAAATCTGTAAGGTAGAGGCCTAAAATCTTTTTTGCTCTTTCTTTGTAATCTACTGAACAGAGAGCTTTGAGCTCATCTAAAGAAACTGTTGGGATTTCAGTTGGGATATATAAACCACCATCTTTTGAAATACCATCTGTAATTGCTTTAGATGCAGTTACCTTTACAGAATTATCTCTTGTTGATGTGTAAAACATTTTAACACTTCCTAAACTTTTTAAAATAAAAATCCATAATCTTAGGTATTGTATAACAAATCTCTTTTAAAATCAAGGGTTTACCGCTTAAATTTTCTCACCACACGCTAAAAAATTCATTATTCGTTTTAAAGAAGTGTAAAATGTGAGTTTTTTTACTTCTTCACTTGCTAACAGTGGCACTTCTAAAAGCGTTTTACCATCAAGAGTAAACGCTACACTACCCAACTTCTGATTTTCAGCAACCGGTGCTTCTACATCCTTTGCTAAAGTGACGGTTTGTTCAATTTTTTCTGCTTCACCTTTTTTTATTAACAGCTTTGTGTTTTCTTTTACATAGGGCTTAACGCCATCACTTTCGCCACCCAAAATTTCTACCATATTAAATGCTTCTTCATCAATTTCTAAATTGATAAGCTCGTAATTTGAAAAGCCGTAATTCAGCATTGCCTTTGCTGTTTCAAAGCGTTCGTTACTGTTAGCACTACCCATAACAACAGCTACTAAATGTAAATCGTCACGTTTTGCAGAAGCTGAAACACAGCACCCTGCTTTATTTGTTGTGCCGGTTTTTATACCAGTTGTACCACTATAAAAGCGAACAAGCTTATTGGTGTTAACAAGCTCTGTTTCTCCATTTCTTAAAGAATCCATCCATACAGTTGTGTAGTCAGTAATTAAATCGTGTTTCATAAGCTGAGTTGACATAATGCCAATATCTCTTGCTGTGGTTAAATGGTTCTCTGCTGTATCATCAAGACCTGTTGCGTTTTCAAAATGGGTGTTTTTCATTCCAAGTTCTTTTGCTCTTTCGTTCATTAAAGAAATAAATGCTTCTTCACTGCCTGAAATATATTCACCCAAAAGTGTAGCAGCATCGTTAGCACTACCTATTACAGTGGCTTTTAACAAATCATTTACGCTCATTTCTTCATTAGGCTCAAGCCATATTTGTGAGCCACCTTTTTTAGACGCATTTTCAGAACACACAACAATATCGGTAAGAGAAATTTTACCACTCTGAATTGCTTCCATTACGAGAAGCATTGTCATTATTTTTGTAACAGATGCTGGGAATAATTTTTCATCGGCGTTATATTCTAAGAGCACTTCCCCTGTTGTTACATCCATTAAAACAGCCGATTTTGCTTTGATTTCTATTGGTAAATTTTGTTTTGCTTTTTCATTTTTAGAAGTGGTTGTTGCATTAAAAACTGGCGTGACCTCTTCATTCTCTTTTGTAACAGTTTTTGCGTTTGCAGTTATTATTAATTGAAATATAAAAATTGTTGATAAAAATAAAGAAAAGCATTTTTGCATAAAGTTCACTCCTTTTTTTATAATAATTTATGTGAGTGAATAAGAAAAAATGCTTTTAGGTATTAGATTTTAGGTGTTGGGCAAATGAAACAATAAATTATATGCTACAAAACGCCTCTCTTCGAAGAGAGGGGGACTATTCATTCCATAAAACTGTTGATATTGTTATGTTTTCAGGCGATAATATATTTTGAATTACAATAAATTAAATCGGAATGGTGGAGAGTTCTTCGCCTTGCAGTTAGTTCTTTGGTACAGTTGGTCGGTGAATATATAAATTAAAAATCATCGATATACCGTCGAACTGCATTTTTTCAATTAACTCGTGTCGAAGAACTCTCCACCACCCAAGGAACATTATTATTTCAATAAGTTTTGACTCGCTTGAAAATGCATTAAAGTAAGCAACTACACGGGTTGGTGGTCCCCCTCTCTTCGAAGAGAGGCGTTTTATAAAAACAACTACATTCTTTCATTTAAAGTCACAGACTAAAAAAGATAGAATGTAGTTTTTTATTCATATTAAATTATAATCAAGCCGTAAGGCTTCCTTAACTCAGCATTTTGCACTCAGCACTCATCACTTAAGCGTAGCGACTAACGCATCACAAGACAATTCCACCCACCCTGCTCATACCTTTCAACAATGGTAAATCCATTAGCTTCAAGACAAGCAATTACTTCATCGGCACGTGTGTCTATAATACCTGAAGCAATAAAAACACCGTCAGGTGCCATATATTTTCTCACATTTGGGGCAAACATCATAATTACATCTGCCACAATATTTGCTACAACTACCGAATATTTACCCTTAACGTTTTCGTCAAGGTCGCCACATACGAATGTGAGCTCCGGCTCTTTAAAGTTATTCATTAAGCCATTTTCTTTTGCAGTTTTAACTGCAAGTGGGTCAATATCTACACCAAATGCACTTTTTGCACCTAAGAGAAGTGAAGAAATAGCTAAAATACCACTACCGCAACCCATATCTAAAACTGTGTCGCCGTCTTTAACGATTTTATCAAGCGTTTCAAGGCAAAGGCGTGTTGTATCGTGAGCACCAGTGCCAAACGCAGCACCAGGCTCAATATTTAAAACAACTCTGTTTTCGGCATCATAGTTTTCTTCCCAAACAGGTCTTACAAAAAGTCTTTCACCTATTTTAAGTGGTTTAAAATACTTTTTCCAGTTATTAAGCCAATCTTCCTCTTTACAGGCAGAAGTATCTATTGTGTAAGGGATTTTTTCTGCATCTAATCTTTGTGATACAAAAGATATTGCTTCTTTTGGGTTATCATTTTCGCCTATGTAGATATGAATAATTGATTTTGTTCTGTCTTTTTTAAGAAGGTCTTCGTCAATTAAATCTATGTGAGCAATGTCCCAAGCCTCTTCTTCCAAAGTACTGTAATCCTCTGTATAAATTCCGTAAGGCACTGCCATTACTGCAATATTATTTGCTCTTTCAGTATCCTCAGAATTAACTGATATTTTTATTTCTTGCCATTCCATATATCAAAACTCACCCTATTAAATCTGCTTTTGGTTCAACCTGTGTTCTGCCGTGGTTAAACATTTTTCTGTTATCAAGCATCCAGAGTCTGCCTGTGAATTCACCAGATTTCACACCGCCGACTGCTTCTGCCATTTCATACATATTGGCATCAAAAAGGTCAAGCTGTGAAAGAATTTCTGCTTCAATAAAGGATGGTCTTACTGCTGCACCAAACTCTAATTTACCGTGGTGAGAAATGAGCATGTGCTGTAAAAGAACCTTTGTAGCTTCTGAAATTCCTAGTTCATCACACTTTCTGCCTACCTCTTCACTGCCCATTACAAGATGCCCCAAAAGCATACCGCTTACTGTATGACCATCTACAAGACCTGTGTTGCTTACGGTATATTCCTTAAGCTTTGCAATATCGTGAAGAATTGCACCTGAAAGAAGTAAATCTTTATCGATTGATGGATAAATAGAGCAAACGCTCTCAGCTAAACGAACTATTGAAAGTGTGTGGTAAAGAAGTCCACCAGCCATTGCATGATGAAGCTTTTCTGCTGCTGGGAAGAAAAGCAATTGTTCTTTGTGCTCTTCTAATATTGCCGTTACTACTCTTTTTAATTCTTCATCACTAAATGAAGCTACCAAAGACATAATTACGCCATACATTTCTTCACCTGTAATATCAGCTGATTTTACAAAGTCTGAAACTGACACATTGTCGCCTTCAACGACATTTCTAATTCTTTGGACTATAAGTTGGTCTTTACCATTATACTCTTGTAATGTACCTCTAACCTTAACCAAAGTATTCACTTCTGGTTTTTCAACCGATTCATCATACCCCCATAATTTTGCAATAATTTCATCATCTTTGTCTGCTAAAACCATATCCAAGTACATTGAACCATTTTTTGCATTTTTCTTTTCACAATTCTTTACAAGTACAAAACCCTCGACTGCCAAAGAATTATCAATTTTGGTAAAATTCATTTTCTTAACTCCTAAATATATTATTTAATTTCTAAAATATCCTGTACTACTTTTGATGCTATTAAAACACCTGCTGAAACAGGTACAAAAGTTGAAGATGCTGGTGTTCTGTCACCATCAAGATTTTGTGGTTCTTCTTTTGAATAAACTACTGTCAGGTGGTTTATTCCCTTGTTTCTTAACTCTCTTCTTATGACCCTTGCAAGTGGGCACACACTTGTTTTATTTATGTCCGCAATTTCAAGCATTTCTGGGTGGATTTTGTTACCTGTACCCATTGAAGAAATTATTTTAACATTTTCTTTCTCAGCTCTTTTTATAAGCTCTAATTTTGCAGTTACATTGTCTATAGCATCTACAATATAATCATATTCTGAAAGATTTATTTGGTCAGCAGTTTCAGGAAGATAAAACAAATCGTGCTTAATTAATTTTATATTTGGATTTATTTCAACAAGACGTTTTTCACAAGCATCTGTCTTTTTCATTCCTATCGTGCTCTCAGTTGCGATAAGCTGACGATTGATATTTGTTATATCAACTGTGTCTTTATCCACAAGACCTAAAGTGCCAATGCCACTTCGTGCAAGTGCTTCGCATACTGCACCACCGACACCGCCCAAGCCAAAAACAATGACTTTTGTGTTTTCTAATTTTTCTTGATTATCTGTACCAAAAATTCGTGCAGAACGTGAAAAACGTTCGTCCATTGTTTTCGCTCCTTTCAAAATTGATATTTTATATATCATAATAATTATATAAAATTAAGATTTTTTGTCAACAATAAATCCAGGTGATAGCAAATGAAAAAAAGAATAATATCTTTAACACTTATTCTGGCATTAACTTTTTCATCTTTAAGCGCGAGGATATATTTATTGGGTGTAAAAAATATTCACTCTGTAAGCACTACAAACACACTGAAAACCAACACTATAGCTATAAGCCGTGGCAATGTTTACGACACTAATTTAAAAAGAATAACAAACGATAAAGAAAAATTTATAGCCTGTATTAAACCAACTGCAAAAAGCTTTGTAGAAATCGAAAGATTACTGAATAAAACTGAAGTTGAAAAAGAATTAAAAAAAGGACATTTAGTTACAACTACTGTACCAGCTTCAGATTATTTTGAGATTAGTAACGACATTTTAACGCTCACTACTTATGAGCGCTACGACGGAAACTCACTCTCTCATATATTAGGATATTGCAAAAACAACAAGGGTGAATATGGCATTGAGAAATATTATGATTCGGTTCTGGCTAGTGCTAGTGGCTCACTCAGCTTAAAATATCATTGTGACGCATTGGGAAGAGTGTTAAACGGCGAAGCTGTTGAGGTTTATAAAGACAATTATAATAACAACAAGGGTATTGTGCTCACGATAGACAAAGACATCCAGAAAATATTAGAAAATGCTTTGGTAAACAATAATATCGACATTGGTTGTGGAATTGTTTTAAATGCAATGACAAGCGAAATATTGGCGTGTGCATCAACTCCTGCAATAGACAGAAGCAATCTTGAAAACACCTTAAGAAATGAAGATTCACCATTTATTAACAGAGCATTTTCTGCATATAGCGTAGGTTCTGTTTTTAAAATTGTTACTGCTGCAAGTGCTTTAGAAAATGGTGTAAGTAATTTGATTTATGAATGTAACGGCAGTATTACAAAAAGCGATAACACGTTTAACTGCAACAAAAAAACTGGTCATGGCGAAATGGATTTAAAAAGCGCCATCACCTACTCTTGTAACCCATTTTTTATTGAATTAAGCTGTAACGTTGGTGGTGAAAAGCTATTAAAAACTGCTGAGAGCTTAGGTTTTAACAAGTCTACAGATTTTGGTAATGGCTATTTTACAGATAAAGGCAATCTTCCAAAACCAGAAGAACTCAACAGCAATGCTTCAATTGGTAATTTAGGCTTCGGACAAGGCTCTTTACTTGCCACACCCTTACAGATTGCAAATTGTTATGCTACCGTTGCCAATGGTGGTTTTTTTAATGAACCAACTTTAATTAAGGGGTATATTGATGAAAACAAAAAATTTAAAAGTGTAAACAGGCAAACAAGCAAAAATGTTTTAAAAACTGAAACTTGTGAAACACTAAAGAAATATCTTTTAAACGTTGTTTCAACTGGTACTGGTAAGCCTGCTTTCACTTCACTTTTTCTCTCGTGTGGTAAAACTGCAACTGCTGAAAGTGGTCAGTATGATAAAAATGGATTGGAAATTTCACATTCATGGTATGTTGGCTTTTTTCCATATGAAAAACCAGAATATGTAGTTTGTGTAATGAAAGAAAACGGCATTTCTGGTAGTAGCGATTGTGCACCGGTTTTTAAGGAGGTTGCAGAAAATATTTTTATTTTAGAAAGATTACGAAATAACTAATTCAATTCGGAATGCGTAATGCGTAATTCGGAATTATCGGAAGGCTTCGCCTTGATTATAATTTAATATGAATAACAAAAACTACATTCTATCATTTTAACTTTAAATGATAGAATGTAGTTGCTTTTATAATATTATAATGCCAACGCAGTTCCGAAATTATTCTCTATTCATTATTAACTCTTATCTTGAGCGAAGCGAATATAATTCCGAATTACGCATTACGCATTCCGAATTAATTGAGTTGTAAAACTCTTTCTGCTCCCAGCATTACACCAATTTTTGCGCTGTGGAAGTTAAGTCCACCCTGAAGCCACACGGCGAATGGTTCACGTAAAGGGGCATCTGCAGAAAGTTCGATTGAAGAACCATTTGTAAAAGCACCTGCTGCCATAATAACATCGCTGTCATAACCCGGCATTGCCCAAGGTTCTGGAACAACGAAGCTGTCTATAGCAGAACCACTTTGTAACCCTTGGCAGAAAGCAACAAGCTTTTCTGGTGTTTCGAGCTTAATGCTCTGGATAATATCTGCCCTTGTTTCATTTGGTTTTGGTGAAACCTCATACCCCATTTCTTCAAATAATGAAGCTGTGAAAACAGCTGTTTTGAGTGCCTCACCTGTTACGTGTGGTGCTGAAAAGAGACCCATAAAAATATCTCTTGTATTGCCAAGAGTAGCACCAACCTCACGGCCTATACCAGGTGTTGTCATTCTGTATGAGCAAAGCTCAACTAAATCTTTTTTACCTGCTATGTAGCCACCACATTTTGCAATACCGCCACCTGGGTTTTTAATTAATGAGCCAGCAAAAATATCAACACCGATTTCTCCTGGCATAGCTTTTTCTGTAAACTCACCATAGCAGTTATCAAGTATAGTAATCGCTTTGCTGTTCGCCTTTGTTATATCTACAATTTTTTTTATTTCATTTGAAGTTAAAGTTGGTCTTAAAGAATAACCACGTGAACGTTGAATATATACAGCTTTATAATTTTCTTTTATGAGTTTTTCTTCTAAACCGTTAAAATCAACTGTACCATCAGGTAACAAATCAAGAATTTCAAACTCAATACCAAAGTCTTTTAATGAGCCCATCCCTTCACCTGTAAGACCAATTACAGAGTGAATTGTATCATAAGGTACACCAGTTGCAGAAAGAACCTTATCACCTGGTCTTAACACTCCGAAAAGCATTACTGCAAGAGTGTGTGTACCGCTTGCAAAGCTATGTCTGATGAGTGCATCCTCTGCACCAAAAATTTCGGCTGTTACTTCGTCTAAAACATCGCGTCCTCTGTCGCCATAACCATAACCGGTTGAAGCTACAAAATGTGATTCACAAACACCGTGATTTATAAATGCTTTAAGTACTCTTTGTTGATTATATTCTGTTATTTCGTCAATCACTTCAAATTGCTCTTTCGCTTTTTTTAAAGCAATTTTTGAAAGGTTATCTGTCTTTTCGCTGAATTCAAAAAAACTCATTTTAAAACTCCGTTTCTAAATAGGTACACCCTACTTTTTGAAATCCTAATTTAATATAAAATTCTTCGAGTGATTCTTCACACCAAAGATAAATTTCTGTTACATTACATTTTTTCAACTCTTTAATGAGTTTATATATAGTTGCTTTTGAAAATCCTTTGCTTCTGAATTCACCTGATGTAAAAACACCTGATATTATTGCAATGTTTTTATAAATCATTGGTGCAGTAGCAACTGAAAGCAAATTTTCACCTTTTGTTAATGCAACTGCTATTGCATCGCTGTTTACAATTTTCTTAGAAAAGTCACAATACCAATTATCAAAATCAACTTGTGAATCTGAAAAAAGTAGAGAATGAAGCTTTTTATATTGGCTGACTGTTGAACGACTGTCTAAAACTAAAAAATCAAAGCAACTGTCTGACACTTCGTTACCACAATACTTAAAAAGTGAATAGTTCTTTGCTGATTCACTCAAAGGTACATTTGATACTAAAGAATTGTAACCAAAAAAGTTCAAAAACTCTTTTAATTCATAGAAATCTGTCTGCTCTTTAGCAATCAATGTTAAATTACCATCTACAGAAGACAAAAGTGCTGTTGTGTTACCATCTTCATCAACTTGCTTCCAAGCGTTATCGCTACCCGATTTATATTTATAAGCCACAAAAATACGAGGGATTAACGGTGTTTTATCACCGTTAAATTCCTCGAATTTTACAATTTCTTTAATCATTTTATATTTCGCAACCACCGTGGCTTCTTACTGAAAGAATATAGCAAGAATTCTCACCAAACACTTTTTCCATAGCTGTTACATAATTTTTAATTTCTGCTTTCGGTAAGAACACCTGAATTGTACCGGCAAAGCCACCACCGTGAACTCTGTAAGCTGCCTTGCCTTTTAATAATTCTTCTGTAAGGCAAAGAGCAAGTGCTACTGGCTGACTGTCTGGGTTTTTAAGTGTAAAGCAGTTCTGGTTATACATATAGGAAGATTTACCACTTTCAATAATAATTGACTTGAATTCATTGAAATCCTTCTTATCTAAAGCATTACTAAGTCTTTCTACACGGCTGTTTTCGTTATAGAAGTGAATTGCTCGCTGGAGTGCTCTGTCACCTGTTTTCTTTCTGATTTCGCCCATCTTTTCAAAAACCTCAGAAGGCTCAACCTCTCTTAAAACAGGTTTACCGAAAAATTCTGCAACAGAGTTCATTTCTAATCTTATTGCTGCATAATCATCAGTTAAGTCAGCGTGGTTTCCACCTGTATCAACAATGCAGAGTGCGTGGTCGAATTCATCTAAATTGAAATCAACCTTATTAATAACCGGATTTTTTGTATCTTTAAAATCAATCTGAACAAATCCACCAACTGAACAAGCAGTCTGGTCCATAAGACCACAAGGCTTTTTGAAATAAACATTTTCAGCATACTGAGAAATACAAGCAATTTCTACCGCACTGATTTTACCATCGTTATATAAGTAATTGAGAATTGTGCCGATAAGTACTTCGTATGCGGCAGAAGATGAAAGACCTGAGCCTGAAAGAACCTCTGAGGTTACACTTGCATTAAAGCCGCCATAATTATAACCGAGCTCTTTAAATCTTGCACAAATACCACGGATAAGTGCATTTGATTTACCAGCCTCTTCATCTTTAATTTCCAAGTCCCCTGCATCAACTGTAAGTGGTGAATATCCTTGAGAATTAACATTTATAATCAAGTCGTCTCTTTTTTCTACCATTGCAACAGCATCAAGATTAATAGCAGCAGCTAAAACCTTACCATTATTATGGTCTGTGTGGTTGCCACCTACCTCTGTTCTGCCAGGTGCTGAAAAGAAACGAATTTCCTTTTCTGTGCCAAAATCATTTTTAAAGCTTTCGGCAAGTGACAAATATCTTTCTTGCTGTCTTTTAGCGTCATCGCCATAAACTGTTTCTAATCTTTTTAAAAATTCCTGTGTGCTGATTTCCTGAATTTTCATTCTTTAAGACTCCTTTTTCTTGTTTTTATCTATATAATTTAACATCGTTCTTAAAACTAAAACTGAAATACCACTTATTATAAGCAATATAATAATCGGTGCCATAAACTTGACTGAGAATGGGTCAGTAATATTAACACCAATAATACTCCAGGTTATAATTCTTGGTAAAAAGCCTAGTACTGAAAACAAGCAGAAAAGTAATGGGTCCATTGAGGTTGCTCCATAAATTCTGCTGACCGTATTTATAGGTATAAACGGCACGAAACGTAAAATAACAAGCATCCACCAGTTACCCTTGCCACCCAAGTCCATAAAATCGTAAACAACCTCTGATTTTACTAAAACCTTGTGAGCAGAGCCACCACCGAATTTTTGCCCCCAGGCATATTTCACAGTGACTAAAATCATAAAACCCAAAACATTTATAGCCGCAGCCAACGGTGCCGGAAAAACAAGACCTGTACTTATAAATAAAACAGAAAGTGGCAAAAACGGAATAACGCTCTTTATAAAAAACAACGCTAAAACCGTAAAAAATGCACCTAGTTTATTAAGGCTTGCTATAAACATTTCTATTCTGTTAAACCAATCCTGAATTTCTAAAATTCTTGATTGTATAGCTGGTAATGTCATAAAATAGGTTAAACCTACTAAAAACAAAGCAACTGAAAAACATACAATGCTTATTATTTTTAAAACAAGCGAGCGTTTTTCTTCCTTCGTTCTTTTTTTGAATTTTTTCAAATAACTACCTGCCTAACATTTGTAGTAAAAAAGTATACCAATCTTTTTTATTTTATAACATTTTGTGCTTTTGGTCAAGTATTATAACAATAAATAGCACTATTGAAAAATATGTAGTGTTTTGTTATTATATTAATTGATTTACAATTTGGTTGAAATGAGTTGAATTTATGAGCAATAAATTAAATGCTGTTATTCTTGACGGCTACACAGAAAACCCAGGTGATTTGAGCTGGGAATATCTTGAATCTGTTTTTAATCTTACTGTTTACGACAGAACTCCGCCTGAACTGGTTATAGAAAGAGCTCAAAATGCTGATGTTTTAATTGTAAATAAAGTTGCAATAACAAGAGATATTCTAAAAGAATTACCAAATCTTAAATTTGTTGCAACTCTTGCAACTGGCTTTAACCAGCTAGACACAGTAGCTTTAAAAGAAAGAAATATTCCTGTATCAAATATCCCCTCTTACTCTACAAATGCAGTAGCCCAGACTGTATTTTCATTCATCCTTGAATTCACAAACAGAGTTGGGCATTACACAACCTCTGTAAAGCAAGGTGAATGGTCAGAGTGTAAGGATTTTTGCTACTGGAACACACCACTTAATGAGTTAAATGGTAAAACACTGGGTATTATAGGCTTTGGTAAAATCGGAAAACGCGTTTCTGAAATAGCATTAGCTTTTAATATGAATGTTTTGGTATATACCCCATCCGGAAAAAAAGAAGCAGACGAAAGAGTAAAATTCACTACACTAGAAGATGTTCAAAAAAGCTCTGATTACATTACTCTACATTGCCCTTTGACCAATGAAACAAACGAATTGGTTAACAAAGAATTTATTGACAATATGAAAGATGGTGCTTCACTTATAAACACAGCCAGAGGTGCGGTTGTAAATGAACAAGATGTAGCCGACGCTTTAAACTCTGGCAAGCTTTCTTACTTTGGTGCAGATGTTCTTTCAACTGAACCACCAAAAAAAGATAACCCTCTTTTAAGTGCAAAAAATACATTCATAACACCACATATTGCCTGGGCAGCTTTTGAAACAAGATTAAGGCTTTTAGAAATTCTTAATGGCAATATAAAAGCATTTTTAGAGGGTTCACCTATAAACGTTGTTAATATGTAAATTTACACAAAATTACGAATATATTTTTGGATTTTTTCGCATTTTGCCAAAAGTTAAAGAAATTAAGTTAAATTTATGTCAAAGTCCTTGCAATTATTCTGTTTTGTGGTAAAATAATTAGCGTAATAAAAAATATTTGGAGGTAATTCAAATGTCAGTTAAAGTTGCAATTAACGGTTTCGGTCGTATCGGCCGTCTCGCATTCCGTCAAATGTTTGGTGCTGAAGGCTATGATGTAGTAGCTATCAACGACCTTACAAAACCATCAATGCTCGCTCATCTTTTAAAGTATGATACAGCACAGGGTGGCTACTGTGGTAAAATGGGTGAAAACCTTCACACTGTTACTGCTGATGATGAAGCAGGTACAATCACAGTTGACGGCAAAACACTTAAAATTTATGCTAAAGCAGACGCTAAGGAACTTCCTTGGGGTGAAATCGGTGTTGACGTAGTTTTAGAATGCACAGGTTTCTACTGCTCAAAAGATAAGAGCCAGGCTCACATTGATGCTGGTGCTAAAAAAGTTGTTATTTCTGCTCCTGCAGGTAATGACCTCAAAACAATCGTTTTCAGCGTAAACGAAAACACTCTTACAGCTGATGATACAATCATCTCTGCTGCATCTTGCACAACAAACTGCCTTGCACCTATGGCAAAAGCTCTTAACGATTATGCTCCAATTCAGAGCGGTATCATGAGCACAATCCACGCTTACACAGGTGACCAGATGATTCTTGACGGCCCACACAGAAAGGGTGACTTAAGAAGAGCAAGAGCTGGTGCTGCTAACATCGTTCCTAACTCAACAGGTGCTGCTAAAGCTATCGGTCTTGTTATTCCAGAACTCAATGGTAAGCTTATTGGTTCTGCACAGAGAGTTCCTGTTCCAACAGGTTCAACAACAATCCTTACAGCTGTTGTTAAAGGCTCAGACGTTACTAAAGAAGGCATCAACGCTGCTATGAAAGCTGCTGCTTCTGAAAGCTACGGCTACAACGAAGACCAAATCGTTTCTTCAGACGTTATCGGTATGAAATACGGTTCACTCTTCGATGCTACACAAACAATGGTTTCAAAAATTTCTGACGACCTTTATGAAGTTCAGGTTGTTTCATGGTATGACAATGAAAACAGCTACACAAGCCAGATGGTTAGAACAATTAAATACTTCGCAGAACTTTAATTAGTAAAAAACCTCACAAAGCTTTTGCTTTGTGAGGTTTTTAGTTGCTAGTTGTCAGTGGTCAGTTGTTAGTGTTATAAAACAACAAAGCTCTATCATTTTCAAATTTCGAAAATGATAGAGCTTTTATTTTTTTATATTCGTTCACTTAGAATAGAGTATATTTTCATCTATTTCAATTACGCCATTTTCTTTTTCATATTCTTTCACACAACTTTCAGCTAAATACTCCAATTGTGCATTTAGTGAGCGTTTATTTTCTTTGGCGATTTGTGTAATTTTGTATAATAATTCTGGTTGAAATCTTATTCCAGTTTGTATTTTTTTAGTTGACATAATAACACCTCGAAAACATTTTACTAACATTATATCAAAAAACTCTTGAAATTATACAAACAAAGTGTTATCATTATGTTGCTGAATGAAAGGTGGTTTATTACATGAATAATAAAAATTCAATTGAGTTATGCCAAAACATAAAAGATTTACGAGAATTTTACGGAATTTCAAAAAAATCAATGTCAAAACTTTTAGGTATAAGCACAAAAAGTTTAACTATTTTAGAAAATGGATATATACCCAAAAGAATGAGTGTCAATATTATCATTCGTATATGTAACATTTTCAACATTATGCCGTCATTCATTCTTAAAGATTTAAAAACTTTACCACAAAATAAATCCTAGTTCCTAATCCCTAGTTCCTAATCCCTAATCCCTAATCCCTAATTCCTAGTTCCTAGTTCCTAGTTCCTAATCCCTAATCAGTAACATTCTAAAAACTCCTTCATATACTGTTAATGAAGTTTTGGGGTAATAATTCCTTCCCCACCCCCAGCTTCAAACATATAAGGAGGAAAATGTATGGCTGATAATAACAGAAATTGTCCTGACACAAACCTTAATCACATTAAAGAAGCTATCTGCATTGACACTAACAGAGTTTATGACTCCTGTGCAGATAAAGAATGTCTTAAAGATTTAAGAGTTTACTTAACTGACCGCGGTCAATGTATTCTTGACAATGCATCTTCTGTTAAATGCAGAGGTGCTGAAATTTTAAATTGTCTTGTTGAAGTTGAAAAAGTTCCGTTTAACAAAGGATTTTATTCAGTTGATTTAACATTCTTTGTTAAGGTAGCAGTTGACGCTTACACCTGCCCTACCGCACACCCTGATTTAATTGAAGGTCTTGTTACCTTTAATAAAAAGTGTATTCTTTACGGTAGCGATGGTAACGTAAAAATCTTCTCTTCTAACTATATTGAAAATGCATTTGATGAACAAAACGCTATTTGCAACGCAAACCCAAGAGCAAAGGTTCAAACTGTTGAACCAATTTGTCTTAACGCTGAAATCTGCCGAGTTTGTGATTGTTGTAACACTCTTCCTGATTGCTGTGACGGCAATATTCCAAAGCATATTTGTTGTTGCTTTGATGGTAGCTTCAACAATAACTGCAATTGCGAAAGAGCTCTTAAGGTTACTCTTGGTGTATTCACTATCATTCAGCTTGAACGCGATGTTCAAATGCTCATTCCAGCTTATGACTTCTGCGTACCAACAAAAGAATGTAGATGCGAAACCGAAGACCCATGCGATATTTTCAGAAAAATATCTTTCCCTGTGGATGAATTCTTCCCACCAAACCAAAAAGAAAGAGATTGTAGCTGTGAAACCCCTATCACTTACAGTAAAGGCTCTTGTGGTTGCGGTAAGTAAACAAAAAAGACCACCAATGCAAAACGCATTGGCGGTCTTTTGTAATTATCCTTCGTAAACTAATTTACTTTCAATCATTTCATCAATATTCTCTAAATCGTACCACTTACCTAATACCGGTACATTTTCTGCTACCTTGCCACCTTCAATAGCATAAATACATTGTTCAACTGCATCATAGCCTATTCTGTATGAATCCTGTGCTACTGAACCAACAAGCTCTGCTTTACTTCCTGATTTCATCCACTCTATTTGCTTTGTACCTGCATCAAACCCACAGAATTTGATGTGGTCATATTTACCGCTATTTGCCGCAATAGCATCGCTCACTTGTTTTACAACACCTTCATTTGTCATAAAGATAGCATCTGCCCCTTTTTCGACAAGTGCATTAAGTGCATCAACATAAGCATTATTGCTATCGCCATCTTTTACAATCTTTTCTATTCTATATTTACCCTTTGTCATAAGGTCGCCGTCTGCAAGTGAATTAAACTCGTCTATAAAGCCTTTTGCTCTGTCTATACCAGTATCTGTCTGGTCGTGCTGAATAACACCAACAACATAACCACCATTACTTGCTGCAACATCTGTTTTTATTGCATTAAACAAGTTACAAGCTGCAAGACCTGCTGCAGTTTCGTTTGAGGTAGAAACAGTTGAAACTATTGGGTTTTTGCCTTTTTCGTTCAATGCCTCAATATCTGCTTCCCACACACCACTATCAAACTGAACAACTGGAATTTTTTTATCGTAAGCTTGTTCTAATATATCTGTGAAGCCCTCACCAATTGTTGCAATTACAAGACCTGACGGATTATTAATAAGTGCTGTCTGCACCATTTCTTTTTGAGCAGGTAATTCTACTGATGTTTCAGAAGCAGGTCCGCGGAAGGTTATTTTATAACCACCGTGTTTTTTCGCCGCATCCTCTGCACCTTGTTTTACGGATTGCCAGAAAGCGTGTGATTCACCTTTAGCAATAATTGCAATTGTTTTCATTTCATCGTTGCCACCATTGGTTTCATTTTTGCCACAACCTACAAAACTCATTGCAAGTAAAGAAACCGACAACAACACAGCTAATATTTTTTTCGTTTTCATAAAAACGCCCCTTAGAATACTATTAATTCCATAATATACCATTTCTTTTTGTTTTTCAACCTTTTTTCAACATTTTGTTTTGTTTTACAACTTCGATTAATACTGATAGCACCACTATTATACCAGTCAAAACATAAGTTACATAAGTTGAATTTACTGTTACATTTAAAAGTGCTAAAACAAAATTTAACCCAGAACGTATTACAACAAGCATAAGTGCCCCTATAACTGAACCTGTAACAGATGCCACTCCACCTGTGGCAGAGGTGCCACCTATATAGACTCCTGCTATTGCATCAAGCTCCATTCCATTACCAGTAGCAGTTGCTACTGTTACAAATGATGCAGACCAGAAAACTGCTGCTAAACCAGCACCTATACCACTAATTAAATAAGCGAGCATTTTATATTTTTCTGTATCAATACCAGAAAGATATGTTGCTTCTTCGTTTGAACCAATTGCAAGAATATATCTTCCAATTTTATTCTTATACATAAGATACATTGAAAGAAGAGTAAAACCAACAACCCAAATAAAGCCAGTTGGCAAGGAATTGAAATTTGAAAAAAGTTTATTAAAAAAAGTACCTGTAGGATAAAACACATTAGGTGCATTAACCAGGATTGCAGAAAGACCACGTGAAAGCATCATAGTACCCAAAGTAGCAATAAAGCTTGGTAGCTTAAGCTTTGCTACAAGCAGACCATTTATAAAACCAAACAGTGCCCCTGTTAATATCATTACAAACACAGTAGCCCATAGTGGAATAACCCCTTCTGTATAGAGTTTTCCGGCTATTACAGAGGATGCGATACAAACTGTACCTATTGAAAGGTCTATACCCCCTGTAGCAATTACAAATGTTACACCAAGCCCCATAATTGCATAAGGTGTAAAAGACTGCACCATAGTTATAATGTTATATTTGTTTAAAAAGTTGGGATTCAATAGAAAAAATACCAAAGCAAGCAGAAAAAGTGAAAAAAGAACAATTATATTTTGATTAAACCTTGATTTTAAAAAATCTCTCAAATATTTCACGCTCTTTTCATTGAATACTTAATTATATTTTCCTGTGTTATTTCGTGAATATTCAGTTCTTTTGTAATTTCACCCTCACTCATAACGAGAACTCTGTCAGCAAGATTTTTAATTTCGTTGAATTCTGATGATATAACTATAACGGATTTATTTTGCTCAGCTAATTTTTTTATGAGAGAATATATATCACTTTTAGCACCAATATCAATACCTCTTGTTGGCTCATCAAATATAAAAATATCGCTGTTTTTTAAAAGCCAACGCGCAATTATTACCTTTTGTTGATTTCCACCTGAAAGATTCTTGATTTTTTCATTTATATTTGTTGTTTTAGTTTTTAATCTTTGGTTTTGTTCTTTTGCATCACTAATGATTTTCTTATCATTAATAAATCCGTGTTTTATATAGTTTTCTAAAGATGATAGAACCGTATTTTCTGCAACTGATTTTTCAAGCAATAAGCAAAAGCGTTTTCTGTCTTCTGAAAGATAACAAATACCATTTTTAACAGCATCATAAGGCTTTTTAAAATTCACCTTTTCGCCATTCACAAAAATTTCACCGCATTTTAATTTGTCAGCACCACAAATGCCCCTTGCTAGTTCAGTTCGCCCTGCCCCCATAAGACCACAAAAGCCAAGAATTTCACCTTTATGAAGTTTAAAACTGATATTTCTGAATTTGTTTTCACCCTCAAGATTTTTCACTTCAAGCGAAACCTCCGAAAACATCTTTCTATCTTTATTTTCTTTTATTTCACCTATTATTTCACGCCCAACCATCATTTTAATAATTTCCTCTTTGGTTAAGCTCTTGGTATCGCCAGTTGCGATATATTCACCATCTCTTAAAACTGTAACTCTGTCCGAAATTACTTCTATCTCGTTCATTCTATGAGAAATGTAAATCATAGCTATTCCTTTTTGTTTCAACTCCACCATTATTCTGAAAAGCTCTTTAACTTCAGCATCAGTAAGAGTAGCAGTTGGTTCATCCAGTATTAATATTTTTGAGTCAAAAGAAATGGCTTTTGCAATTTCTACCATTTGTTGCTTACCAATTGTAAGATTACTCACCTTTTCATAAGGATTAATTTCTGCACCCACATATTTTAGAATTTTTATTGCTTCTTCATTCATTTTTCTATCGTTTATAAAACCCATCAAACCATTAATTTCTCTACCAAGAAAAATATTTTGTGCAACCGTTAAATCAGAAATAAGATTTAATTCCTGATGAATAATAGCAATACCTTTTTCCTGTGAATCTTTTACAGAATTGAAATCGCACTTGTCATTAAAAACAAAAATTTCACCACTATCAGCCTTATAAATTCCTGTAAGAATTTTCATAAGAGTAGATTTACCAGCACCATTTTCACCCATAAGTGCGTGAACTTCACCTTTACGCAAATTAAAGTCCACACCCTTTAAAGCGTGAACACCGGAGAATTGTTTATTTATATTAGTCATTTTTAAAATTGTGTTATTCATAATGGTAGTAGTTTAACCAAATCTACTAATTTTATAAATAAAAAAGGAATCAGGAAACAGAAATCAAACCATCCCCAAAAACAATCTAATTCCTAATTCCTAATTCCTATTTCCTATTTCCTAATTCCTATTTCCTAATTCCTATTTCCTAACCCCTTAACAACATTCCTATAAAAAACAAACGACAACACAACTGCAAGTCCCCATCCGATTGGCCAAGAAAGCCAGATGCCGACTGCACCGAAAATTGGGGAGAAAATGAACGCCAGAATTACTCTTAAAACTAAATCGGCAAAGGTTGCGAACATAAAATATTTCATATTACCAGTTCCCCGAAGAACGCCATCACACACAACTTTAAAACCAATCATACACAAAAAGGGTTCTACAATAATCAAAAACTGTTTACCGGTTGTGAGTGCGAGAACACTTTTATCACCCTCCATAAAAACGCCAATGAGAATTTCTGAAAAAGCAACGTAAACAACCGAAAATACTATTGCAGTAATAATTGAGAGCACTGCACCACTTTTAAAGCCTTCTTTAATTCTTTTGAATTGACCGGCACCGACATTCTGTGCTGTAAAACTTGAAACAGAATTACCAAATGTAACAAGTGAGTTAACAGCAAATGTATTAAGCTTTATTGCAGCAGAATAGCCAGCAATTACAGCTGAGCCGTAGCTGTTAATTTCACCCTGAATAAATACATTGCCTATAGAAACAAAGCTTTGTTGTAATACACTTGGTATTGATATTTTAGAAATTCTTTTCAACATTTCTAACGAGAATATTTCAGCTTTTTTCTCGGTTTTTAATGATTTAAGATGATAAAGTAATGTTGCCACCGACATTACACCAGCAACCCCCTGTGCTATAAACGTTGCCCACGCTACACCTGATACTCCCATATTGAAATACACTACAAAAATATAGTCTAAAATTACGTTTGTTACAGACGAAAAAATAAGAAAGTAAAGTGGTATTTTAGAATTACCGAGAGACGCAAACACACCATTTGCAACATTGTATAAAAACAAGAATGTAAAACCAGCTATGTAAATTTTAAGATATAATGCTGAATCAGAAAATATATCTTCAGGGGTATTTATAAGCTCCATAAGTTTTGGAGTTAATAAAATACCAAAAACTGTTAATACAACAGAAATCACAAGAGATGATATTAGTGACGTGTAAACTGCCGTTTTTACTTTTCTGTATTTACCTGCACCAAAAAGTTGAGAAATTACAACACCACACCCAATGTTACAACCAACTGCAATAGCATTGAATATATTTGTTATTGGATAAGATGCACCAACAGATGCTAAAGCCGCTTCACCTGCAAAGCGACCTGCAATAACACTATCTGCAATACTATACATTTGCTGGAAGATAACGCTTATAAATAAAGGCAGGCTAAAATATAGAATTACCTTACTTGTCTTCCCCTTAGTTAAATCATTTACCATTTTTCACACCTTGTTATATTAGGGATTTTAAAACTATATAATTATACTGCACAAGTTTATTTTTTTCAAGTGAGTGATGTAAAATGAATGGTTTAATAAATGCAATAAGCAGCGTTATCTGGGGACTTCCTATGCTTACTTTTTTTCTTTTAGTAGGCATTTATTTCACTTTTAAAAGTAGATTTTTTCAATTCTTGGGTGTAAGAAAAATTTTTGACACAACTATAAAAACACTTTTTCAAAAGCAAGAAGAAGCTGAAAACGGTGTTACACAATTCGGTGCATTTTGCTCGGTTCTTGCAGCGTGTATTGGCACTGGTAACATTGTAGGCGTTGCAACTGCTATTTATTCAGGTGGGCCAGGTAGCGTTTTCTGGATGTTTCTCTCATCATTTTTCTCAATGATGACGGCATACAGCGAAAACTACCTTGGCATAAAATATCGTTTCAGGAACAAATATGGCAGAATTTCCGGGGGTGCCTTTCAATACATAGAAAAAGGTGTAAAAATGAAAGGACTTGCAAAGATTTATGCTGTTTTTTGCCTTCTTTCTACTTGTGGTATGGGTAATATGGCTCAAGCGAACTCTGTTAGTGCGTCACTAAAAACCGGATTTAGAGTACCAACTTTTTTAACTGCTTTTATTGTAGCAATTGCTTGTTTTGTATTTATAAGAAAAGGTGTAAAAGGAATTTCACGCTTAAGTGAATTGCTTGTCCCTGTAATGACAATTTCATATTTACTTTTATCTTTTGGAGTTTTGTTTATTTTCAGAAACAGAATCATTCCTATGATTACGCTTATTTTTAAAGAAGCTTTTACAGTTAAGGCTCTTAGTGGTTTTGGTATTTTTAAAGCAATGCGATTTGGTATTTCACGTGGCGTTTTTTCAAATGAAGCAGGTCTTGGTTCGTCAACTATTATTCACTCAGAAACAGAAAACACTTCTCCTGAAACTCAGGGTATGTGGGGGATTTTTGAAGTTTTTTGTGATACAACACTCCTTTGTACAATAATGGCTCTTGTAATTTTAGTAAGTGGCTCTTTCACTCCTGATGGCCAGCTTTTTGGTGCAGAGCTTTCAGTTGCTTCTTATGGAATTTTGGGTGAACTGGGTAAGAAAGGAATCGCCCTTCTTACAGCAATGTTTTCCTTTGCATCGCTCACAAGTTGCTCTTTCTATGGCGAAAAGAGTGCTGAATATTTATTTACTCACAGAGCTGTTAAACCTTACAAATTCGTTTATTTAATTCTGGCTTTTTTAGGTTCTGTTATTTCGCCTGAAATTATTTGGTCAATAGCAGATATTTTTAATGGTCTTATGGCTGTGCCTAATTTGTTTGCACTTTGTGTTCTTAGAAAAGAAGTTGAATATCCAAACTCTAAAAGCTTGTATTATAAAAAAAGAAATGCCTTGTCACATCAGTGACAAGGCAGGCAAATTTTTTTCATTAAATTAAATTAATTTATTATGTAAAACTTATGCCTCTTCTTTCATTTTTGCAAAACAAGCACTGCAATAAACAGGTCTGTCTTCACGTGGCTTGAAAGGAACTTCTGCTTCGCCACCACAAGCTGCACAAGTTGCTTTGAACTTTTCACGTTCTCCCTTAATTGCTTGTTTACGAGCATCACGGCACTCTTTGCAACGTTGTGGTTCGTTTACAAATCCTTTTTCAGCATAGAATTCTTGTTCGCCTGCTGTGAAAGTGAATTCTTTACCACATTCTTTGCAGATGAGAGTTTTGTCTTCGTACATTTTTAGCTTCCTCGCTTTTTATAATGATGTGTCCTCCAACGGAATTGCACCGTCACCTTTAAATTAACGCTCTCCTTTTTAAGCTAAGAGGACATATTTATGAGAATACGTTTTTGAGTTTTTTTCTGGCACGCTGAAGTGCATTGTCAACTGCTTTTGGTGTAAGACCCAATTTTTCTGCTGTTTCAGTATAAGAAAGACCACTCATCTGACTATAAACAACTGATTTTTCAACATCTGACAACACACTCTCACAAAGTGAGAGAACAGATGAAAGATTTTCGCTGTCGACTATTGTATCCAATGGGTTTTTCACTTCACCACCCACAGTTACAGGGTCAATTTCACGATCAATCTGAAATTCGTTCTTTGTTTTTCTGACTGCAGAAACAATACCATTGTTCATACAAACAGTAGCATAAGCAGAAAACGGGATTCCTTTTTCTTGTCTGTAGGTTCTTACTGCAGAAAGGAAGCTTATCATACCCTCCTGTAATAAATCATCAACGTCAAGATAACCTGCATTATACATTTTAGGTTTGTGTGACAAAAACCTACGCGCCAAAGTATCTAAAGCAAGATTGTCGCCCTCTTGTGAAAGCTTTACCAACTCTTCATCAGTAAGCTCATTAAAACAAGACGCTTCCTTCTCGCTCAAAATACCACCCCAATTAACATACTCTAGCGTATATAATACTACATTTATTAAATTTTGTCAAATATTTTTTTCAATACTATATTTTTTTGTGCAAAACCGAAAAAATGACAAATTTCGCAAAAATATAGATAATTGAAATATTTTTCTTTATGTGCTATCATTTATATATAATTAACATACCTTCTACAAAAGTTTTGTAAGAAATAATTAATTTAAATTACCGAGATTCAAACAAAGTAAAATAATATGTCCATATAAATCAAGAAAAGAGATTGATTTATTGTTATTATATTTCAAGGGTGCAAAATGAACGATTTAGAAATAGTTGTTGCTACACAAGCATACATAAAATTACATCATAACGATGATGATTTCAGTATTGAGAGTATATGCAATGCTATAGGATATTCACGTCGTCAGCTTGATAGATTGTTTCGTAAATATATACAGATAACACTTTACGAATATGTGAATGCTATAGTGTTAAGCAAAAGTGCAGAAAAACTTATAAACACACACGACAATGTACTTGATGTAGCTTTAGACAGTCATTTTAATTCTCACGAAGGCTATACAAGGTCATTTGCAAAACGTTTTTCTGTCACTCCTGATGAGTATAGAAAAACTAAAATTGCTATACCTTTATTCGTTGGTCACCCTGCAAATCATTATCATATCTTGAAAGAAGGACGAGCAATGGAAAGCACATCAATCTGTACTGTAATACCTGTAAACAGACCGAAAAGAAAACTGATTTATCTTCCATCAAAATCGGCAACTGGTTATTTATCTTATTGTGAAGAAGCAGGCTGTGATTGGGAAGGACTACAGAACAGTATTCCCGAAAAGTTTGATACAGCTGCAATACTTGAGTTACCTGATTTTTTACAAGATGAAGGATACAGCAATATAGCTTCAGGTGTCGAAGTTCCATTAGATTATTCAAAGCCTTTGCCTGAAGACTATAAAATAGCAGAACTTCTTGAATGTACAATGCTTTATTTTCAGAGTGAACCTTATGATAATCCCGATGATTTTGGGGTTTATATCGGTCAGGTTTACAAGGCATTGGAAAACTATAACTTTGAACGATATGGTTATAAACTCGCAACCAACATCGCTCCTACATTCAATTTCGGAGCACAAACAGATGTCGGTGCAAGAATCGCCGTACCAGTAATAAGAATATAAAAAGTTAAGGATAGCTCCGATAAAAGAGTTATCCTTGTTTTATGTATTTATTAATTTATTTTATCTACCAGAAAATGTACTTTTTGATATGCATCCTGTTTTATTCTCGCCTTTTCTTCTTCGTCGTTAATATCAAGAAAAGCAACTATATCAGAAGGTCCAGCGTGTTCTGGAGAGGCAAATTTCTCGTCTAACCTTTCTCTCATTTGTTCTACAAGTTTTTTATTTCTATAAGGAATAAACTCATCTACAAGAGCCTTAACGCCACCTTGAAAATTGTCAATTGTACAGTAAATATCATATGCATCTTTTGGCTTTCCCCTTCCAAGCGCCATCGCTTTCATAACAAGATATGGTACAACTGATATAACATTAACATGACCACTATCAAGTGCACCATCAGAGCGTATATATTCAATTTTTACATCTGTTGGTGGAAATTCAAAAGCAAAATTACCACCCGTTGCAGGCAACGCCTTTATACCATCAACGTGTTTACTTACTGCACCCCCATCGCCACCATATTTGCCAGATAAAAAATCAACATCAACAGTATAAGATACTCCTTGTATTTCAACAGTTTTAACAAATGTAAAGTATTGCTCAGGATGTCTCGAGTATCCATTTTGCGTAAGTATTCTTTTTATTGTCTTATAACTATCGGTTCTTTTTATTTGTTGTTGGTCCAACAAAACATCGACATCTATTGAGCCAATATGATCACTGTCTGGATATAGCAAAGAAGGCACCCAACCTCCAATAATTCTAATATTATCCGCAAACTCATTTAACAGATTTACTATCTCTCCCAAAATCATATATGCGGCATCTTTTTGTCCTTCTGAGTAATCGACTGCTTGTTTTAACTCCCTATCTTTAATCAAATTAATCTCTCCTTATATTCTTTTAAAATAATAGCTTCTGCCGCTTCTTCTCCACGTCCTACATTTCCCAACAAATCAATAATTGTCTGTACAGGCGATGTAACAAAACTATTGTTAATTTCACGATAAAACATAAGTGGCGTTTCATCGTGAGGTATAGTTACAACAACATTTCCACCTGATTTCACGGGTTGTAAGTTCAAATCAAGAATAAATTCATTCAAATACTGTGGTTCAACATATACATCAACTTTTTTATATCTGACAGTAGGTGAATATCTTGCAGCTGCTGAAAACCCTCCTAAAACCGCACAATTGTCATGCTCTATACTCCAAGAGGAAATCTCTTTTTCTAACTCGGGTAATGAATCAAGTGAATAATATTCGATTTTTTGTGACTCTTTTTTGTGATAATCATTCGCCCAAGAGTGTAGTAATTCTTTTATGTCGGTTAGTCTGAATTTTCCATCCTTATCTTCGTTAATCCAATCACGTTCTTTGAGGAAGCGTTTAACGTTTGAAACCATTCCGATTGATTTACCTGTTACTTCACACAGTTTTTTTACTTGCCAACTCTCAAAAGGTTTATCTAACATTGTTCGTATTATTGCTGATGTTGCTCCTGATGTTTTCAAAAAATAATTTTTCTTTTCTCTTTTTTCGATGTATTTATTTTCTTTTCCTTGAAAATGTATAAATATCCTTTTAGAAAAAATGTAACAATTACCAGATAAATCAATATAACTCAATTGGTTTTTATATATGATTTCAGCTGATTCATTTGAAACATAAGGTGCCATGAACACATAACAATAATCATCGATATGTTGTAAGGCTAATTTTATAAACATATTAACAAAGCGTTTTTCACCGTTTGTTTTTACCATTACGCAATATCGCTGAGATAGTTCATTATCACTAAAATGAACAATTGCGTGAAAATCTCCAAACCCTCTTTGAAGACCAGTATCGATAATTTCTATATCTGAAACGAATGGTACTTCATTTATGATTTTACAGAACTGTTCTTTAGCAGTCTGAATATATTGATTTTCCCAAAAGTTTTGTTTCATTAAAAATCACCCTTTCACCGCTTTGGTGAAACTATTATAATCGATGAAACTCAATTTGTCAATATAAAAAAATAAAACTGACTCTAATTGAAGTCAGTTTTTGGAACAGAGGCTAAATACCATTTACCACCAATTCTTATTGCATAAACATCTTTATAAATACTCTGATACTCGCCCAAAGGCCCTTTTGCATTTATTGTAAATGAAAGCTTTGCACCTTTATTGGCTGCTTTTTCATAAAGATATGTTTCTTCTAAATAATCATTAATCTCTTCTAATTCTTCTGCGGTTATATATTCAACGGAATCAACTACATATTTGAGCTTGAATTCCTCACCACAACGAAGCTTATAAAACTCGTAGCTACGACGCATTGAATATGTCATTTCAGTAAGAACAACCTCGTCATCAAAATACAAGTATTCTTTATTATATGATTTAATTTGTTCATCATATAATGTAAAATATAATTCTTCGTCATTCTTTTCAATTGCATTGTTAAACACTTTAACAAGACTATCCGGCTTGCTACCTGTAAGAAGACCAGTTGTTATTGATGCAATACTAAGAACTACAGCGATTATTATAAGACTTAATACCCTACTTTTCATTGTAGGCATTCTGAGTTTTTTAATTCTCTTTATAAGTTCATTTTCAGTATTTTGTGTTTTACGCTTTTTCTGAAAAGTTGCACCACAATAAGCACAGTGCTTAAAATTTTCAGGACTTTGTTTTTTACACTTCTCGCAGTACACTCTTTTCACTCCGTTCTAATAAAATACTACCCGAAAAATTCTGTTTTTCGGGTAGTATTAATTTTTTATTATTCAGCAGCTTCTTCAGTTGCTTCTGTAGCTTCTTCTGCTACTGCTTCTGCAGCTTCTTCAGATGGTTCTTCTGGAAGAAGAGCACGAATTGAAAGACCAACTCTCTTAAGGTCAAAGTCGATTTCAGTAATCTTAGCTTTAACTACTTCGCCAACTTTAAGTACTTCTGCTGGATTTGCAATATGTTTGTTTGCAATCTGAGAAATATGGATAAGACCATCTACACCAGGGATAATCTGAGCAAATGCACCAAATGATGTGAAGCTAACGATTTTAACATCGGCAACAGTATCAACTGGATAATCTCTCTTAAGAATTTCCCATGGATTATCTTCAACCTTCTTAAAGCCTAATGAAATCTTTCTCTTTTCAGCGTCGAGTGCTTTGATAGTAACTTCTACTTCGTCACCAACATTAACAACTTCTGATGGATGCTTAATTCTGCTCCATGAAAGCTCAGAAATATGAATCATACCATCTACGCCACCGATGTCAACAAAAGCACCGTAATTTGTGAGTGATTTAACTGTACCTTTACGTGTTTCGCCTTCTTGAACTTCAGCCCAGAATTTATCTTCAGCTTCTTTCTTAGCGCCTTTAAGCACAGCTTTGATTGAACCAACTGCACGTTTTCTTTGTTTGTTGATTTCAATAATTTTGAATTCAACAGTTGTTTTTAATAAATCTTCTAATTTGTCGTTACGATTCATTGTAGCAAGTGAAGCTGGAATGAATACTTTAACATTTTCAGAAAGAACAAGAATACCACCGCGAACAACGTCTGTTACAACACCTGTGAATACTTTGTCTGTGCCTTCTGATGCTAAAATGTTATCCCATGCTTTTACAGCATCATAACGTTTTTTAGAAAGCATAATTACGCCTTCTGCATTGTTTGTTTTCATGATGATGAGGTCTAATTCATCGCCTGGCTTTAACTCTGCTTGCGGATTAGCGTTAGGGTCATTGCTGTATTCACTGTAAGGAATATAGCCGGTTTCTTTCCTGCCGATATCAACTTGTATCTCAGTTGACTTAACGCTTATTACAGTACCCTTTACTTTCTGGTTACTGTTAAGGCCGCTAAGTGATTCCTCTAATGCAGCTGCAAAATCAAAATCATCTGCTGATACAGAGTTCTGCACTTTTTCCTCCTCAATCATTTTGTTTTCGTTTACAATTTCGGACATGGTTATAAGTACCTCCTTTATAATACCGGCGGGAGTGGATGCACCCGCAGTAAGACCGATTGAGTTAAAACCAGAAAATGAGATACCATAAAGCTCATCTTTAGTTTCAACAAGAAATGACGGACAATTCTTCTCGCAGACACTTTTTAATTTCTGAGTGTTTGAGCTATGCTTTCCACCCACAATTACCATAGCATCATTTTTGAGCGAAAGTTCAATTGCTTCTTTTTGTCTTTCTTCAGTCGCACTACATATTGTATCAAAAATTTTTGCATTTGTACATAGTAATTTTACTTTTTTTAAACTTTTTTCCCATTCTTTGACACTAAAAGTCGTTTGTTCGACTAAAATTAATTCTTTTTGAGAAAATAAATTGTTTTTTTGTAATAATTCTTCTAATTCAGTTGAATTTCTTACAACATACGCTTCACCTTTTGCACAACTTTTTATGCCGTGTACTTCTGGATGAGTTGGGTCACCTAAAATTATGGTTACTACATTTTCACCTGAATTATCTCTTACAATTTTATGAATTTTATTAACAAATGGACAAGCAGCATCTATAAACTCGACACCACTATTTTTTACTTCTTCTAAAACATCTTCGGTAACTCCGTGTGTTCTTAAAACAAGAATCGTTCCGTTTTTTACTTCACTCGGATGTTCTACTATATCAACACCACGATTTTTAAAATCTTCAATAACCTGTGGGTTATGAATTATAGGACCAAGTGTTGCAACCTTTTTACCTTCAGAAAGAAGCTTTTCAATAAGCTTAATAGCTCTGTCAACACCAAAACAGAAACCTGCCGTTTTTGCAAGTGTTATATTACACATTAAAGACGCTCCTTTATTGTGTTAATCATAAGCTCAATAGACTCGTCTAAACCGATTTCAGTTGTATCAACTAAAACTGCATCCTCTGCTTGTTTTAATGGTGCAGTAGCCCTGTTCATATCCTGATAATCGCGCTCTTTGATTTCTTTTAGTATTACATCATACTGAACATCCTGACCTTTTTCCTGCAATTCTTTAAAACGACGGTCTGCCCTTGCCTCTGCTGATGCTGTTAAGAAAATTTTAATTTTAGCATCTGGTAACACAACTGTTCCTATATCTCTACCATCCATGATACAGTTGTTATTTTTTGCAATGTTTCTTTGCAAATCGAAGAGGAATTCTCTTACTTCTGGAATTGAAGACACATTAGAAGCCGCCATTGAAACCTCATTTTGTCTTATCGCTGTTGAAACATCTTCATCTCGTAAGAAAACGTGTTGCTCGCCATCAATAAATTTGAGTGAAACCTCTGCTGTTTTTAAAGTAGGAAGTACCTCTTCTGGATTTTTGGTGTTTTCTACACCATTTCTTAAGGCATTCAATGCTACTGTTCTGTATAACGCACCTGTATCAACATAAATAAAACCAAGCTCAGCTGCAGCTTTTCTTGCTATTGTGCTTTTACCTGCACCTGCAGGACCATCAATTGCTACATTAATCATAATAATTTTCTCCTCTTTTAAGATTCTATTGAGTCACCAGCTAAATGACCAGTTGAAAAAGCTATTTGTAAATTGAAGCCACCTGTATAGGCATCAACATCTAATACTTCACCAACAAAATAAAGACCTTTAACTAATTTGCTTTCCATTGTTTTAGGATTAATTTCAGAAATGTCAACTCCACCAGAAGTTATAACAGCTTCATCAATCGGTCTGAAATCGGTTACTGTAAGAGTAATATCCTTTAAGAAATCAACTAACTCACTTCGCATTTCTTTTGTTACCTGGTTAGACTTTAAATTACCGTTAAGCTTTGTGAGTTTAACTGTAATTGGTATCATTTTCCTTGGTAATAAAAGTGATAATGTGTTATATAAATTTTTATTTGAACATTCTAACAAATCGCGTTGAATTCGTTTATCCAACTGCTCGTAGGTAAGCGCAGGTTTAAAGTCAATATGAATTTTATATCTGCCCTTTTCCATTTCTCGCATGTGAGATGAAGCTGAAAGCACCATAGGACCTGAAATGCCATAATGAGTAAAAATCATTTCACCCATATCCTCGTAAATATCTCGATGCTTTACAGTATCTTCAACCGTGATTTTTACATTCCTCAATGAAAGTCCCTGGGCTTCTGTACACCAGCCCTCGTGACACTCTAAAGGCACTAAAGATGGCTTTAAATCTGTAATTTTATGACCAGCTTGCTTTGCCAACTCATAGCCGTCGCCTGTTGAACCTGTTTTTGGGTATGAAAGACCACCAGTTGCAACAATTACGTTTGATGCATAATATTTTTTACCATCTTCTGTAATACAACCTGCCACTTTACCATCTTCTAAAATAAGCTCTGTTGCTCTGCCCTGTTTTCTTGTAACACCATTTATTGTTATGTATTTATTGAGAGCATCAACAATATCAAGTGCTTTATCTGAAACTGGAAAAACTCTGTTGCCACGTTCAATTTTAAGTGGCACACCCATTTCTTCAAAAAAATCCATTGTATCAGCAGTATCAAAACGAGAAAATGCACCGAATAAAAATCTGCCGTTAACTGGAATATTTGCAATTAAATCATTAAGAAGTGGACAATCGTTTGTTACATTACATCTGCCCTTACCTGTTATTGCAACTTTTCTTGCTAACTTATCATTACGTTCAAGAAGTGTTACTTTTAAACCATTTTTAGCAGCAGTACCGGCAGCCATAAGTCCTGCAGCACCACCACCTATTACAAGTACGTCCATTAGCTCAAAAACCTCATTTTACTATAATAATCTTTTCTGTCATTTCTTTGCCGCAAACCCCAGGATTTTCTAAACACAAAGAATATAAATCTCTGGCTTTACATTCAAGTTCAAAAATCTTTTTGCCATTTTCATCTAAATTTTTCAAATCTGCCGAGCGAGTTATAACTGGCAGCTTTGTTTTTTCTTTGCACTGTTTTAAAAGTGAAGCACCTTTTTCATTAAAGCCCAACACTCTTATATATGGCACTGGAGTTGCCAGAATTTCTTTTGTCACACCTAAATATGCAAAAAGAAGAATTCTTCTTATTCTTGATAAAGTATATCGTTTTGTTTTAATTTTTTCAAGTAGCTCAGTATAAGAAGTTGAATTTCTTACAGCTTCATATATTCTGTATTCAAGACCTTCATTAACATCCGGTAATCTGCTCAACTCTTCAATACCCATACTGCGAAGCTTAAAGAGCAATGAAAATTCGTATTTTTTATAATCTAACACATTTTTTTCTTCAATTGCTTTTCTTAATATTCCGAAAACCTGATGTGGCAGAAAATTTTCAACTTCGTCTAAATCATCTAAAGAACTTCTTATAAGTGAGGCTGAACGGATATTTTTCGTGCCTTCATTTGAGTCGTGCTGTGCACCTGTTCGTTTAACAGTTTTAATTATTAAATCTGATTTCAGCTCTAAAAGAGCTTTTGCATACTCAACTCCTAAAATATCGTTAGAATTTTGTAAAAGCTTTGCCTTGATTTCACCATAAAGTTCTTTTATCGCCTGCTCACGTGCCGTTGGAAAGGACACACCACTTTCTACTAATTTTGAAACAAGTAAATCGAAATCAGGACTTCTTAAGTTTTTTGCACACTCTAAAAGCAATTCTTTATTATTACTTTCTGAGCCAAAGCTGAGAGCATCAAGGCAATTTAAAGAATCAAGCACCCTGACACCTGAAACAGCAAATTTTTCTGCAGTCGCACTGCAATATGGAAGTGGTAATGAGAGGACTAAATCAACACCAGAGCTAAGCGCCATTTCTGTTCTTTTGTTTACATCTAATATGGCAGGCTCACCACGTTGAACAAAGTTGCCTGACATAACTGCTGTAACAGTATCTTCTTCATTTTGTTTTAACGTCTTTATCAGGTATTCATGACCATTGTGAAATGGATTAAACTCTGCTACAATCCCGTAATTCAACTTGAAGCCCACCTTTCTTTTTTTAATATGTATTTGCACTTGAAAAAACTTGAAAAAGTGATATAATAAATAATGTTATTATTTTACACAATAAATATGTAATTAAAATTCTTTAAAAGAATTAAAACTATTTTGGAGGTTCAAAAAATGAAAATTCTCGTAATTAACTGTGGTAGTTCTTCACTCAAATATCAGCTTTTTGATATGGAAAGTGAAAAATGGCTCGCAAAAGGTATTTGTGAAGCAATTGGCACAAGCACAAGTTCTGCAAAAGGTTCAACTGCTGATGGCAGAGAATTTAAAATGCCAAACGTAAATATTCCTGACCATAAGGTTGCATTTAACATTGTTAAAGATGCTCTTACAAGTGGTGAATGTAAGGTAATTGACGACCTTAAAGAAATCAACGCTGTTGGTCACAGAGTTGTTCAGGGTGGCGACCGTTACACAGAAAGCATTCTTATTGATGACTCTGTTGTTAAGGGTATAGATGAGCTCGGCACACTCGCTCCACTTCATAACCCTGCTCACGTTATTGGTATTAACGCTTGCACAGAAGTTTTTGGCGACAAGCTCCCACAGGTTGCTGTATTTGACAACGCATTCCACAGCACAATGCCTGAAACATCATATATGTTCGGACTTCCTTATGAATACTATGAAAAATACCATGTTCGTCGTTATGGTGCTCATGGTACTTCTCACCGTTTTGTAGCTTACAGAACTGCTGAAATCATTGGTAAAGATTTAAAAGATTTCAAACTTATTACTTGTCACCTTGGTAATGGTTGCTCAATCACTGCTATTAAAGATGGTAAGGTTCTTGACACAAGTATGGGTCTTACTCCACTTGATGGTTTTGTAATGGGTACTCGTTGCGGTGCTGTTGACCCATCTGCTATTACATACATTATGGATAAAGAAGGCATTTCACCAAAAGATATGGACACACTTATGAATAAGAAAAGTGGTGTTCTTGGTATTTCTGGCGTTCACTCAGATGACCGTGAAGTTAAAAAGGCTGCTACAGAAGGCAATAAGAGAGCTAAGCTTGCACGTGATATGCAATGGTATCAGATAAGAAAAGTTATTGGTTCTTATATTGCTGCTATGAACGGCGTTGACGTTATCGCTTTCACAGGTGGTATTGGTGAAAACTGCACAGACTTAAGAGAAGACGTTTTAAGTAACCTTTCATACCTTGGCATTAAGCTCAATAAAGAAGTTAACGATGCTACTTTCGGTAAAGAAGCTGAGCTTACATTACCTGGCTGTCCAGTAAGAGCATTCGTAGTTCCAACAAATGAAGAACTTGCTATTGCAAGAGATACAAAAGAGATTGTTGAGAAACTTTAATTCGGAATTCGTAATGCGTAATTCGGAATTAAAGGAAACGCTTCGCGTTTGATTGTAATTGAATAAAAAATTAAGTTCTATCATTTGCAGTTTAGTAACTGAAGTGATAGAACTTTTTGTTTTTAATTATTCGTATATTAATTCAAATCTAAAACCTACTAAACCGTTTTCCTCAATAATGTTTTTAAGTCCTTCGGTTACAAAAGGAAATGAATTGTTCATTTCTGGGATTTGGAACAGCTCTACATCTTTAAGACGCTCCTCGAAGAAACCAAATTTATCTATACGCATTATTCTGTGCGGAGGGAATGGAAAACGAAGTATTTCGCTACTATCGTAATTAAGACAATCATTTACATTCGTAACATTCACAAGAAACATATTACCATAGTCTGTTGTAGTTTCGAGTAATTGAGCGTAATCTTTAATATATGGATACAATATCTCATACGCTTTTGGTGTTAATAAAGGTGTTGTGCCTACAACAAAAGATACGTCACCTAATTTTTCTTTCATTTTGGGATTTTCAGGTAATCGCTCAGATAAATGTATGGGTTTCCAATTCTCTATTGGGTTACCATTAAAAGAACACGCGGCGTTATTTTCTTTAGTATCGTTTTTGCACCCGAAAGTTTTTATATCTCCACATGTAAATATACGATAAATCTTCATTTTTTATCTCCTAATAATATTCATTCTTAAATTCAAGTTGTTTTTACGGGAGACCAAAGGTCATCCCCTACAATTTATAACTAATTTCATCGATATGTTTACTTTGCAAACGCGATATAATTGCATAAATGCAATTGCGATATATACTCGCTTTCGCTCGTATGCAATATGATATAAATCCAATTTCACGCCGAAGGCATATCGCATCGAAGATATCTCGCATTTCTTTAGAAATATATCGCAAATCCGTAAGGATTTATATCGCTCATTTTAGCTCTGCTAAAATGAAAATGCATTCCTATCATTCTTGCACCAACGATATGGTGTTCCCATTTTGATTTTTTCGCCGTTACGTGCAAGCAATTCGTCAACTCTTACGAATTTATAGCCTTGCTCCTGAAGCTCAGGAATTGCTCTCAGAACTGCTTCGACTGTTTCTTTTTTTGTGTCGTGAAGGAGAATTATGTCACCATCACTTGCTTTTTTCATAATTCTTTCATAAATGTAATCGGCATCCTTACCCTGCCAGTCATAAGTTGAAAAAGTCCAGCTGATAAACACAACATCTAATTTTTTCAACTGATAAAAAGTAACATCGCCATAAGGGGCACGAAGAAACAGTGAGCGTTCACCGGTAATATTTTCAATTATATTAAATGTTTTACCGATACTTGCCTCACACTCTTCAATAGAATTAAACGGCATTCTTAAATGCTCATAAGTATGATTACCAATCAGGTGACCCTCTCTTGATGCACGCTTTACTACATCTGGATTTTTTTCTGCTTTTTCACCTATTACGAAAAAAGATGCCTTTGCATTATACATTTTAAGTCCATCCAGAAGTTCTTCTGTATAATCACTCGGACCATCATCAAAAGTGAGTGCGATTGCCTTTTCACCAATATTTTTAGCAGGCAATACATAACGAAGCGTTCCATCCGGAATACTTCTCGAAAGAATTAAAATTGCCAAAATCATAGGCAACAACACGAGCAAATCTCTGAAGGTTTGTTTTTCGTATTTGTTTAACTTTATTTTCTTCATATCTAAAATTAATGCCGATTGAGCTTTCAATCGGCATTTCTTCTTTCATTTAATTATCTGTTTTTGAAAAGGTCAAGAATGTCAACAATATCGTCATCATCTGAAGATGAAGTTGTTTCTGGCTCTGCCGAAACAGATGGCATACCCATACCAACACCTGCACCAGCTTTATTTGGGAAACCGTTAATATCTGTACCAAAGCCAGTAGCAATAACAGTAACAACCATTTCATCATCAAGTGTTTCGTCAAATGTAACACCGAAGATGATGTTTGCATCTGCATCTGCTGCACTTGAAACGATTGTTGCTGAATCTTCAACTTCTTCAAGAGTAATATCAGGAGAAGCTGTAATGCTGATGATAAGACCTTTTGCACCTTGAATTGTTGTTTCAAGAAGTGGGCTTGAAACTGCTGCGTTTGCTGCAGCTGCAGCCTTTTCTTTACCAGAAGCACGACCAACACCCATGTGAGCGTGACCAGCGTCTTTCATAACAGCACTAATATCAGCAAAGTCTAAGTTGATAAGACCAGGAACTTTAATAAGGTCTGAAATACTCTTAACACCCTGACGAAGAACATCATCTGCAATACCGAATGCGTTTGCAAAAGTAATTTTCTGCTCTGAAACGAGTTTAAGTCTTTCGTTAGGAATAACAATAAGGCTGTCAACATGCTGAGCAAGCTCTGCAATACCTGCTTCTGCTTGTTGCATTCTCTTTCTGCCTTCAAACTGGAATGGCTTTGTAACGATACCAACTGTGAGAATGCCACGTTCTTTAGCAATCTGAGCAATTGCAGGTGCAGCACCTGTACCAGTACCACCGCCCATACCAGCAGTAATGAATACCATATTTGTATCAGCTAATGTATCTATAATAATGTCACGGCTTTCTTCAGCAGCTTTAAGACCCATTTCTGGACGAGCACCTGCACCACGACCGCCTGTAACTTTATCACCAATAGCAATTTTATGTGTAGCTTTTGATGTTTCGAGAGCTTGTCTGTCTGTATTAATTGCAACAAACTCAACGCCCTGAACACCAGCAGTAACCATTCTGTTAATAGCGTTACCGCCACCGCCACCAACACCGATGACTTTTATTTGAGTAGATTCTTCGAATTCAGTTGTAACATTTTCAAATGCCATTTGAACTTCCTCCTAATCGTATAAAACACATTATGTCAAAAAGTATAAATTAACACTTGTGCAAAACTTTCCAATTTATCCATATAATGTTAACACACAACTTAAAGAATATCAAGTAATTTTTTCTATTTTTGTCGCCTTTTTTGCATTTTTATTAAAAATTTACTAAAAAACGATTATTTAAGCACTTAATTTTCACTTGTTTTAACTGTTGTTTCATTCTTTTCGTTATCTTTATTTTTGTTTTTATCTTCCTTTTTATCCTCAGAAGATGAATTTTTTTCAGTTGTTTCTTCTAAACCAGCTTTAAAGAACACTTTTGGGTCTGTTCTCAAGTCAAGAACACCAGTTTCATATTGGTTAATTTCATTTTCACGGTCAATAGCAGAAGCTGCTCTTAAAATTTTTGTTTCAAGCTTTACTGCAGGACCTACAAGAATTTTAATTCTATTATCATATTTCATTGTAATAGCTGAAACATCAGTTAAATCAATTTCTGTCATTCCATATATATCAGCTTTAGCAGATGCCTTCAGCAATTGAATCAGAATATCCCCTGTATCTTTTGTTTTAAATGTAACTATTTCACCTAGTTTATAGCTTTCTACTTCTACACCAGCAACAACAGGAATTCCTTTTGAAACAGTTTTAGAATCTGTATCCAAGACCTTACCCTCATCATTTATGAGAATATATGAACCTTGGTTGTTTGATATAGCAGCAGAAGCAACTGTATCGGTAACATTTATAACAAGCGTTGATGGTAAATCCCTCTCAATTACCACAGAGCCAACATAAGGAAGATTTGACAAAAGATTTTTCGAAACACTGTTTTCACTTACAAGCAAAAGACTGTCGCCAACTGCAACACCAGAATTTTCAATTATAACCTTTTGTTGATAAACAGCTGAGCCTTTAGCTTTTATTGTATCAATTTTAAAAAATACTGTTACTGCCAGAACGAAGCCTACTATTAAAACAATAAAAAGCATAAACAAAGAAAGTATTGCCTTTCTTATTGCTCTTTTTCTTTTTAAAATTATCTTTTTTCTTGAACGAATTTCATCACGTGACAATTGTTGCCCACTGACTCCTGTAAAATCAGTAGGCAATTTTATTATCTTTGATGTATTATTCTTCTTAGGTGTTGCCATAATTTTACTCCATCCTGATTATATCTGCATTAAGCATACATAAGTTGTTTTCAAAATTCTCATAGCCACGGTCAATATGTTTTAAAGAACCAACCTCTGTTGTTCCAAAGGCAACAAGACCAGCTAAAACAAGTGCTGAACCACCCCTTAAATCTGGCGAAACCACACTTGCACCATATAATCTTTTTACGCCGTCTATTACAGCAACTCTGCCTTCTGTTCTGATTTTAGCACCCATCCTAAGAAGCTCTGGCACATGCTTAAAACGGCTTTCAAATATATTTTCTACAATAACACTCGTACCATCCGCCACTGTTGCAAGAGTCATAATCGGCGCTTGTGCATCTGTTGGAAAACCAGGGAATGGCTGTGTTATGAGTTTATCAATTCTATGAAGTTTTAAAGGTGCTTTAAGGCGTATTTCATTACATTTAATTGATATTTCGCAACCAGTTTCTTCAAGAACCGGAAGAATCGAATTAAGGTGTTGTGGTACAGTGTTTTTTAACGAAATATCACCACCTGTAATTGCACCAGCAAATAAATATGTTGCCGCAGCAATTCTGTCACATATAACAGAATGTTCAGAAGCCACCAATTTTTTAACACCGTCAATAACAATTACACTCTCGCCAGCACCTGAGATTTTTGCACCACACTTATTCAAAAAATTACACAAATCAATAATTTCAGGTTCTCGTGCTGCATTTATAATTGTAGTAGTACCCTCTGAAACACTTGCTAAAAGAACTGCATTTTCAGTAGCTCCGACACTCGGAAAGGTAAGCGTGATTTTTGTTCCTTTTAATTTTTGGGGAATTGTGCAAAGAAGCTTCCCATAACTCTCCTCAATGTCAACACCTAATTTTCGCATTGCGAAAAGATGCAAATCAATTGGTCTCAAACCAATCTCACATCCACCGGGAGTTGAAATTTTTGCCTTTCTTGCTCTGCCTAAGATAGCACCAAGAAAAACAACAGAAGAACGCATCTCTCGCATTAAGTTTTCTGGAATTTCAAAGCCAGAAGCTGAAGTGCTGTCTACTATTAAATCTGTTCCACGTCTCTCAGTTTTACAACCTAAATTCTCTAAGATTTTAATCGTACATTCTACATCAGAAAGACGTGGGCAATTATGTATGATTGACTTTCCATTCACTAAATACGTTGCCGCAAGTATTGGTAACGCACTATTTTTTGAACCCTGTGCAACTAAACTACCATTTAATCTTCTACCGCCATTAATTACTAATGAAGCCATAAATCCACACCTTTCAAAGTGCTATGCTTCATACTATGTTACAGCGGTAATTTTGGTTACAATCACTTTTTAATAAGTGATAAAACAATATCTGCAATCTGTTCTTTTGCGTTAAGTGTTGCCATTTTCTTGGCATTTGCACCTATTTCTTTAAGTCTTTCACTATCGCTTATAAGCTTATTTATTTCATCAAGAAGTCTGTCGCCTGTTAAATCCTTTTCTTCAATAATAACTGCGGCACCGTTGTTAACAAGTGACATAGCGTTATGAAATTGATGATTTTCAGTAACATTTGGTGATGGTATAAGAATTGAAGCTTTACCTAATGCCTGAAATTCTGAAAGTGACGATGCACCTGCACGGCAAATTACAAGGTCCGAAGCAGAAAGGCAACGAGCCATATCGTTTATGTATTCTCTTATTTCAACATTTTTGGCATTCTCTAAATCTACACCTTTTTCTTTCATTAAATCTGGCACCCAGAGTCCATATTGACCTGTTGCAATAAGAAAATTACATGTGTTATCCTTCCAGATTTTTGAAACAACATCGGTTACCGCTTCATTTATTGCTCTTGCACCTAATGAACCACCCATTGAAAGAATTAATGGTTTTTCATCAAAGCCTAATTCTCTGCGTGATTTTACTGCATCGGCTTCTAAAAGCTCCCCTCTTACCGGAAGACCTGTCACTACCATTTTATTTTTTATAGTCATGTGCTGTTTTGCTTCTTCTGCAGTAAGCATAACAACATCTACTTTTTCTGCTAATGCTTTATTTGTAATACCAGGATAAGCATTCTGCTCGTGGATTGCTGTAGGAATACCCATCTTATTTGCCATTCTGACAACTGGCCCACTTACATATCCACCAAAGCCCACAACTACATCCGGTGAAAATTCATTAATTATTTTTTTTACTGCACCACTACTTTTTAAAAGCCTTGTTACAGTTTTGATATTCGCTTTGATTGCATCTGGAGAGAAACTACGTTTAAAACCACTAATTTCAATGGTTTTCAAAGGAAAACCAGCTTGTGGTACAATTTTCGCCTCAATTCTGTCAGCGGTTCCTACAAAGCAGATTTCTGCCTCAGGATGTCTTTTTTTAATTTCACCTGCTACTGCTAAAGCAGGGTTCACGTGACCGCCTGTGCCACCAGCCGCTATCATAATTCTCATTTCATTCACCTTTTCACTTTGTTGTTTTTAAATGTATAAACTTTAGGCATATTTGCCTGACGTGAAACCGAAAGAACTGCACCCATCTCTGCAAGACACAGCCACATTGACGAACCGCCGTAGCTAAAAAACGGCAAACCGATACCGGTATTAGGAACTGTGTCTGTAACAACTGCTACATTAAGTGCCACCTGAAGACCCAACTGGAACACCATGCCAAACGCAACAAGTGAACCAAAACGGTCTTTTGCGTGCATACCTATGATAATTCCACGAACTATTAATGCACCATAAAGAAGTAAAATTGCAGTTGCCCCTACAAAGCCTAATTCTTCACAAACAATTGCAAAAATAAAGTCATTCTGTGGTTCTGAAACATAGAGATATTTTTCCTTTGAATTACCAAGCCCTGAACCAAAGAAGCCACCAGAACCAATTGCATAAAGCGACTGATTAGTTTGCCAACGTGCACCTGTAGGCTTATAATCTTTATCTAACCACGCTTTTATACGCTCTGCCATATAATCTCTGAGAAGTGGAATATTGTCATATTCTTTTACAACAATTATTACAGCAACTATAGCAATCGTAGCACCGATAGCAAACCATTTCGCTCTGCCCTCGCCAAGCCATAACATTATGACACCTATGCCAAGAATGAGAATTGTACCAGAAAGATGGCTTTCAAGTGCAACAAGACCAGCAATGACAACTACAACAAAAAGATAATAAAACAAGGTGGTTGTGCCCTGTGATATTAATATTTTTTTACCGGAAATTTCATAAAGACGTTGGGCAAAGCTTTCTTTAGAAAGTTTGCTGCTGGTAAGTTTTTTATAATCCTTGTCAAGTCCCTTTGCTAAAAACAGAATGAGCATAAATTTTGCAACTTCTGATGGTTGGAACTGAAAAAATCCTAAATCAATCCAACGTTTAATGCCATCTTCACTTGGCATAAGCAAAACAACTACCAATAGCAATAATGAAACGCCCATACCGAGTGTTCCAAAAAGCTTAAGATACTTATAATCAAGCTTTGAAACAACATACATTATAAGAAGACCTGTAAGTGCAAAAAACAACTGACGTTTAAAATAATGAAGACTATCGTTACCCTCTGTATTATAAAAAGCATAAAAATAGCTTGAAGAAAGTAACATTACAAGCCCTATTGCCAAAACAAGTAAGAGAAGCAAAAAGAATGGTAAATCCATATTATTTTTTATGAAAAAGTTATCTAAAAAGCCTTTTTTCTTTTTGTTTTCCATTTACCTTCCTCCTTACTTTATTTTTAATTTTAAATTATTATTTCAAGTTACCGAAATAAAAAAGAAGTATTGCTAATGCGCCACCAATAAATGTTATAAGAGTAAAAATCTTACAGATTTTTGTTTCTTTCCAACCACAAAGCTCAAAGTGGTGGTGAATTGGTGCCATTTTAAAGAAGCGTTTACCATGTGTCATTTTAAAGTAGCCAATCTGAATAATATCTGAGCCAAATTCTGCCACATAAATAATACCGATTAAAACTATTATGAACGGACAATCCACAGCGTATGCAAGTGCGACTATCATACCGCCCAAAAACATTGAGCCTAAGTCGCCCATCATAACTTTTGCAGGATGCCAGTTCCAGATAACGTAACCAACAAGACCACCCATTAACGCTGCTGACAAAAGACTCGCACCAAAGCAGTTACGAAGACCCGCAACAACTATAAAACAAGCCGCCGCCGCTGCAGTAACAGATGCACAAAGACCATCTACACCATCAGTAAAGTTCACGGCATTTGTTGTGCAGTAAATTACTGCAATACCAATCACCCAGAAGAATATTTTTGTTTCTACCATACCTAAGAATGGTATAAACATAGCACCTGTTGGGTTATCAATATAAAGTGTCAACAAATAACCAAGCATAACGATTATTTGAAGAACTGATTTTTGTTTAATAGAAAGACCCATATTACGCTTTTTAACAGCTTTTATGTAATCGTCTAAAAATCCGATAAATGCAAAGCCCAAAGCCATTAAAATACCGCCGAATATTTTTATTTTCATCGAAGATGAAACTATATCATTAACAACAACTATTTTACCATCTAAAATATGGTCAATCAAAGCCACAACACCGAATGAAACGAGAGTCGAAACTATGAACATTATACCACCCATAATAGGTGTACCTTGTTTGTCCTTATGCCATTTAGGACCAATATCCAAAATAGTCTGACCAAAGCTCAGCTTATGTAAAAACGGAATAACTACATAACCCAAACCGAAAGCAATTACAAAGCTGAGAATTGCCGCAAGACCTAATGCTAAATATAAATTCATACTTCCCACTCCTTATATAACTCATGGAAGATTTCTTCCATTTTCATTGAACGGCTACCCTTGAAAAGAACCGTGTCGTTTTCTTTTAAAATTGATTTCAAAAAGCTTGTTAGCTCGCTTTTATCATTGAATGAGTAGGCTTCAGAGCCACTTTCTTCTGCACCTTTTTTAGTAAGGAGCGATAAATCACCAAATGTAAGAACAATATCAGTTTTTTCTTCACCTGCTATCTTACCTACCTCATAATGAGCAGTATCGCTGTAGTCGCCCAGTTCAAGCATATCACCAAGAACTGCTATACTACGCGTTTTTTTAATTGTGTTGAGAGTTACAAGAGAGGCTTTCATACTGTCAGGATTTGCATTGTAGCAATCTTCTATAAAAGTATAACCCTTAACCTCACGCACATTCTGTCGCATTCCCTCAGGTGCAAAATTTTTAAGTGAAGCAGCTGCTTCAGAAAGTGAAAAGCCCATCTTTTTGCCTGCACACATAGCACAAAGTGCGTTATAAACATTATGGACACCAACAGCAGGAACAAAAGCTTTTACACTCTCATTTTCACAAACGGCAGTAAATTCACTACCATCAGGCAAAAAGCTTATATCCTTTGCTTTCATATAAAGATTTTCTTCATCAATACCAAATCTTAAAATTTCAAAATCATCGGTATTAATTGTAGAAAGCATATCATTATCACCATTAATAATAAGTGGTGAGCCTTTTTTCATTCCCTCGGTAATTTCATATTTTGCCTTTAAAATACCTTCTCGTGAACCCAGATTCTCAATATGAGCAGTACCAATATTCGTGATTATGCCAATATCTGGCATTACTGCTTCTGTAAGGCGTGAAATCTCACCGAAATGATTCATACCCATTTCAATTACTGCCGCTTCGTGAGAATTTTCTAAACAAAACAATGTTTTTGGAACACCTATCTCATTGTTTAAGTTACCCTGAGTTTTTAATGTATTGTACTTACATGAAAGAACAGCGTGAACCATTCCTTTGGTTGTGGTTTTACCTACGCTACCAGTAAGTGCAACAAACGGAATTTTAAATTTTAATCTGTAACCCTTTGCAATCTGTAAAAGAGCTTTGCCAGTATCTTCAACCAGAAGAACCCTGTCACTTTCGCCATTATAACGACTGCAAACAACTGCTTTTGCACCTTTTTCTAAAACGTCTTCGACAAAGTCATTTGCATCAAAGCGTTCACCTTTTAAAGCCACAAAAAGAGTATTTTTATCAATTACTCTGCTATCAGTTGAAATAGTATTTATTGTGCCTGTTAAATCTGTCTTAACATTACACCACTCTGCTATTTCGCTTAAAAATATTTCTTCCAAAAAATCACCTGTTCAGATATTTTGTAATGCGTTTTTAATAATTTCTCTTTCATCATAATGAACACGCTCTGTACCTATTACCTGATAGAGCTCATGCCCCTTACCTGCAAGAAGAATTGTATCCCCACTCTGAGCGATTCTCAAAGCCTCAGCTATTGCTTCACTTCTGTCGGTAATTGTTATTACCTCTGCCTTTGAACCAACCGTGCCAATTAAAATCTCTTTAATAATTTCATCCGGGTCTTCTGTTCTTGGATTATCAGTCGTAACAATAACAATATCTGAGAGCTCAGTTGCCATTCTACCCATTTTAGGACGTTTAGTTTTATCTCTGTCACCACCGCAACCAAAAAGAGTAATAACTCTACCTTTTGTAAAGCCTCTTACTGCATTAATTGCTTTTTCAAGTCCGTCAGGTGTATGAGCATAGTCGATAATAACTCCGAAAGGTGTATTAGTTTCAACCAATTCAAGTCTGCCTTTTACTGATTTTGCACTGCTTATTGCTTTTGCTGTAACCTCTAAAGAGAAGCCTAATGCACTCACAGCACCAATAGCAGCCAATGAATTATAAACAGAAAAGTCGCCAGGGATATGAAAATCCACCTTCAATTCATTGTTGATTTTATAAACTACTTTATTCTGGAAAAGCTCTGTATCACTTGCCTTTATATCGCAAGGATTATTTACACCATATCCAATTTTCTTACAAGACAGCCCATCCACCATAAACTGCGAGGCCTCATCATCAACATTTATAACTGCAGTATCACATGCTTTAAAAAGTTCTCTTTTACATTTTTTATATTCATCAATAGTTCCGTGATAATCAAGATGGTCTTGTGTAAGATTAGTAAACACACCAACTTTAAAATTAATACCGGCAAGACGCATCTGATGAAACGCTTGTGAAGATGTTTCCATAACACAATATTTTATATCATCATCTTCCATCATTTTAAAAAGCTTGTGCATATCGTAAGGGTCAGGAGTTGTGAGTTCTGTGTGGAATGCCTTATCTCCAACCATATTTTTAACAGTACCGATAAGTCCTGATTTAATACCCAATTCAGCCAATATATCTTTAACAATAAATGCTGTTGTTGTCTTACCATTAGTACCAGTTATGCCGATAAGCGTAATTTTATCAACTGAAGCACCAAAAAGATTTTTACACATAATAGCATACGCTTCACGTGTATTATCAACAACAACTTGCTCCTTGAGACCCAAATCCTTTGACACAATTAAAGCTACAGCACCATTCTCCATAACTTCTTTTGCAAAATTATGACCATCGAAACGAGCACCCGTTACACAAACAAATGCAGAGCCTGGTGCTACCTTTTTTGTGCTATCTGTAACATCACTTATTTCTCTGTCGATATAATCATTTTTTACATTTACGCCTTTTAATAATTCTGATAAAAGCATTAGTCTTCAACACCTTGATTTGTTTTGAAATATACTGTTATAGTTGTACCCATTTCTGCCTGAGTACCACTTTCTATACTTTGTCTGTATGATACAACCTCACTATCAAGCGATGCGCCTGAAATCTTAAGGTTGAATCCTGCATTTACTGCTCTTTCATTTGCAGAGCTTATGCTAAGACCTGTCAAATCAGGAACAGTTGCTGTTTTGTTAGATGTTTCTTTTTCTGTATAAAGAATTACAACACCGTCAAGAGGAATATTCTGACCCTTGAGTGGATATTGAGAAATAACCGTCTCACCATCACCCACCACACGTGCTGTAAAGCCCTGATTTTTAAGAGTAGCTCTTGCTTTCTCAACATTCATTGAATTTACATCTGGTGTTATACCATTGAGCTGAGCAAGTTCTTCGTTTGAATACACAGGGTCAATATTCATATATTTAAGAGTTTGCTCTATAACTGCACCTGCAACTGGTGCTGCAATAGCACCACCGCCGTGAACATAACCTTGTGGTTCATCTATAACTATTAAAACTGCAATTTTAGGGTCATCAGCCGGTGCACAGCCAACGAATGAAGCGATGTATTCACCATCTACAGTAAGCTTTTCTGATGTACCTGTTTTACCAGCAACATGATAGCCTGGAACATACGCATTCTTACCAGTACCTTCTGAAACAACCTTTTCCATCATTTTGAGAACTTCTTTACTTGTTGTTTTTGAAATTACACTTCTTTTTACTACTGGTTCAGCTTCAAAAACGGTGTTGCCATCTTCATCGAGCATAGCACCCACGATATATGGTTGCATTAAATTACCACCATTTGCTATAGCAGAAACACCTGTAATCATCTGCATTGCACTAACCTGGAAGGTCTGACCAAATGAAGATGAAGAAAGTTGTGAAATACCCATATTCTCAAGTGAGTGATATGTAACATCCTTAACCGGTGTTGCCTCACCTGGTAAATCGACCTCAGTTTCACCTGTAAAGCCAAATGCTTCAAAATACTTATAAAAATTCTTTGAACCTAATTTCTGACCAATATTAACGAAAAATGGGTTACACGAATTCATTAAACCCTCTGCGAGCGTCTGACTACCGTGACCACCATCTTTGTGACAATGAAGAACATTATCAGCAACCTTAACTGAACCAGAACAGCTGAAGCAATAATCAGGTGTTACAATCCCCTCTTCAAGAGCTGCTGCAGCAACAAAAACCTTGAAAACAGAGCCAGGCTCATAAGTATCACTTACCGCTTTGTTACGCCACATTGAATATATTTTATTGTTATAAGCTAAATCATATTCATCTTCATCTTTAATTTCATCTAATTCTTTTAAAATTTCTTTATCGGTAATAATTGTTGGAGTGTTAAGGTCATAGTCAGGCATTGTAGCCATTGCAAGAATGGCACCTGTTTCAACCTCCATAACAATACCATAAGCAGAGGTTGCATCATTATCCTCAACAGCTTGTGAAAGGCCCTTTTCAAGATAATACTGAATAGTTTTATCCAATGTGAGAACAAGACTTGTGCCCTGCTTTGCATCGTAAGTAGTTTCAAAATTACTAGACATAGCACCATTACGTGCATTCTTAGCTGTAATAATTCTGCCTGCAACGCCTGTTAATTTGTCGTTATACTGGAGTTCAAGACCTGCTCTGCCTGAATCCTCAGCGCCAGTAAAACCGAGTATTGTTGAAGCAAAGTTTGAATAAGGATAATAACGCTTTGTATCAGGGTCTATATTAACAATATCGTAAAGGTCATTATCATCTATAAAATCCGATATAAGAGTTTTTTCTGTATATTCAATCTTACCCTCAATTTTTACATAACTGTATTTTGAATTTGAGATTTTTTCGTAAACTCTTTTTTCTTTTAATTTAAGTATTTTAGCAAGAGTTTCTGATATGAGTTTTCTTTGAGCATCGTCCTTTATCTTTGAAGGATTCACATAAACAAGCCATGCAGAAGCACTTTCTGCAAGAACATTATAATTACAATCGTAAATTATTCCTCTGTCAGCAGAAATTTCAGTATCGCTTAATTGTTGTGACTCAGCTTTTGTTTTGTATTCTTCTCCTTTTACGACCTGAATGTAAAAAAGCCTGAATACATCTGTGCCAAAGCCCAACAAAAGCAAAATTGCAGCAGCAATAATACAACGCTGTTTTAACTTTCTTGTTGTTCTTGCCAACAAAATTACCCCCTTTTCTAACAAAAATAAAGTAGAGTGCATAATTAAAAATATTATACCATATATAATGCAATATGTAAAGAAAATCTAATGCACTTTTCTGTTTTTTCAATAAAAAAGGAGTTGAGAATCTCAACTCCCTCTATAATTTATTTAAATTTTAAAAGATATATGCAAACAACTCTTTAATTTCTGTTTTGAAGCTACCTTTTTCTGAAACATCTTTATCGCCAGCAACTACAAATTCGTCACCTTGTGACAAATTGATATAAGTAATCTGATAGCTTTCTGCTTTTACCATACCGAGCTTTGTTTCTGCATATTCAATAACTTTCTCAGTATCAATCATGCTGTTAAGTTCCGCATTAAGTCTTACTGTTTCACCCTCTGCAATAGAAACCTCATTTTGTAATGATGCAATTTGTGAATCAAGTCTGTCACATTCAGCAATCATAAAGAGATTAACTACAGTAAATGCAAAAAGAACTGCAAGGCAACACATTGCCTTTTTAAGACCTAAAGAAACAGCAGCCTTCTGGCTATGACGAACAACTGTGTGCTGATATTGGTCAGCAGTCTCAGCTACTCTTCTTACTGTATTTGCAGTCTGTCTTGTATAATTAACACTTTGTCTTTTAGCTGGTGTTTTTTTGTTGGTTTTAGTCTGAGTTTTTTTAACAGGCTTTTTGGTCTGCTTTTTTACAGCTTGTCTTTTTACAGGCTGTGCTTCTCTGACTTTTCTCGGCTCAACAACTTGTGGCTCAAAGAGCGACAAATCATAAGCTGATGACTCTCGGTAGTTGGTCATTGAGCTTTCCCCTTATTTTCTACAAATTTATAATTTTAATGCTGTGCGTAGTTTTGCACTGCGACTTCTTTTATTTTGGTTCACTTCATTTTGCCCTGCTTTTACACCGCCACTTTTAACAATAGCTTTTGGTGTATTTCCACAAACACAAACTGGAAAATCTTTAGGACAGGTACATCCCTTTTTAAGTGTTGCAAAATAATCTTTTACAATTTTATCTTCTAAAGAATGGAATGTTATTATTGCTAAAACTCCACCTGGGTTCAATAGTTCAAACATATCTGGAAGAACTTCCCTAAGACCGCCTAATTCGTTGTTAACTTCAATTCTTATTGCCTGAAAGGTTTTTCGTGCAGGATGACCATCGCGCTTTAACTTTGCCGGAATTGAAGCAGAAATTATATCGCTGAGTTCAAAGGTAGTTTCAATTTCTTTTTTCTCTCTCGCTTTCACTATGTTGGAAGCGATTTTTTTTGCAAATTTTTCTTCGCCATAGTCTGTAATAACACGACAAAGCTCATTTTCAGAGTAAGTGTTGACAACGTCTTTTGCACTTAACCCCTGCTTGCTCATTCTCATATCCAAAAGTGCATCATTATGGAATGAAAAGCCACGCTCAGCAGTATCAAGCTGAAAACTGCTGACACCTAAATCTGCAACGATACCATCGACTGAATCAACACCCAATGCTCCGAGTGCAACCTTTATATTACTGTAATTGTCGTGAATTATATTAACTCTGCCGTCACCTTTAAAGCGCTCAGTTAAAACCTTAATTGCATCTGGGTCACGGTCAAACAAATACATTTTACCGTTTTCGTTAAGATGAGAAAGTATCTCATTAGAGTGACCACCGCCACCTGCTGTGCAATCTACATAAACACCGTCTGGTTTTATATTAAGTGCTTCAACTGACTCTCTAAGAAGAACTGAAATATGATTAAATTCCATTTTCCTTTCTCCTTAGAATCTGATTTCAATTTCATTTTTAAGACATTCTTCGAAGTTTTCAGCTTCTTTATCCCACTCTTCCTGTGCCCAGATTTCAATTCTGCTTGACACGCCTGTTATAACAATATCCTTTATGATGTTAGCGTATTCTTTGAAAGACTGGTTAAGAGTAACTCTACCTGTTTTATCAAGCTCGACAGGCATTGCCGCGTGAAGAAGTGCTCTTTGCAAATGTCTTGAAGAAGCAGAAGGTGGAAGATTGTCAATCTCACGACAAATTTCTTCCCAACGCTCTTCTGTATAAACATATATACATTTTGATTCGTCTGGTGAACGGAAAAGAATTATTCTGTCGCCAAGCTCAGAACGGAACTGTGCAGGAATTATAAAACGATTTTTTGAATCGACACTGTGGTTATACATACCAGAGTACATTTCCTACACCTTCCTTTCAAAACTTAAAATCCCCCACTTCGTGGGTTTTACGCGTCACTTTATGGGAATTCACCCCACTGTGCTCCTATTATATACCCACTCTTCACCATTGTCAATAGATTTTAAAAAGTTTTCAATAAAAAAATAACCGAATCTGACTTTTTCAAGTCAAATTCGGTTAAAAAGCTTAAAAGCATTGATTTTATTAACTTTTATGTATTCATATCTGTTTTAAAAGTGATATACTTTTTTCAATAAAAGCCTCAATTTGAGGTTCAGAATATTCTGCAGAATCCCACTCCACAAATAATTCATTTTCACTTCCCATAACAAGCGAAAATGACACCCCGAAATTAGATTTGTGGGGTTCTTTTACTCTTATGTGGTGGAAAGTGGAGAGCTTTTCCCAAAAATCCTGATTCAGATTTATCGCTTCAAAAGAACACAAAAATTGCTGTTCACACCCATAAAGTGTCGCAAGTTTTTTTGTGTGTCTATTTTTATAAACACCCGCTTTGTACATGAAACAAGAATCCAGAAACGCTGGTGTTAACTTGCTCAAAAACACCTCATTATAGAAGACATTGAAGCAACCACAGGCTTTTTTATATAAATTATTATGAAAAGCTTTCACTTTCTCTTGTAAAATGCCCTTTTCCTCTGCTAAATCCAAAGAAACACTACCATTAAAGCAACCTACAGAGTATGAAGCTTTATCTATGAAAAATGGTCTTCTGTCAACTTGAACATTCACTTTTAAAGCCGTTTTCTTAACTTTTTTATTTGCTTTTATAACCTCTGTGAGTGCAAATAAAACCATTGAAGAAAAATCTATTTTTATTTCACTGCATCGCTTATTAAGTTTCTCGCACAGCTCGCGGTCAAATGTATAACTAGTAGCAGCCGCGCTATTACCCTGGTCAAATTTACATTTTGCTTTTTTGTAATCAACATATGTAAATTTCTGTGGTTTCAATAAATAATTGTTGTCTAAAACTTCTGTAACCCTGTCTGCAACAAAAGAACTAACCTCAATTGGCAAGTCACTTTCTTCTGAAAAGAGGTTTATTGATTTAGGTAAAGCATCTACACTTTCTTTAGTGTAAAATGAAAGCAGTTCTTTTGCCAATATAAGCAGTGACTTTGAATCAGATACAACCGTGTGAGAAAATATAGCAAGGGTATTTTTATTTATAACAAAAAACTTAAACAATGCATCCTCTAAATCAATACCACTGCTAATCTGCTGTTGTAAAAACAAATCAACGTCATTCTCTATAACTTCTATCTTTGGTTCTACTTTTTCAGTTTGCAGATAAGCCTCAGAAGAATCATCAAGATAAATCACAGATGTAATCAAAGGCTCTTTCACAGAAAGCATTTTTAATGCTTTGGATAATTCTTTTAAATTAAATGGTTCTTGAACTTCACCAACAAAACTGACAACACACTGAAAATCAAAAAGCCTTGACCGTGAAAGCCCTATTTTTATATTATCCTCCATAGCTCCACCTAAAACTTTGAATTTTTCTCTATGAGACGTTGCTTTACACCCCAGAGCTTACCCGAGAAATCAACATAATATTTATGCGGATTTTCAAACCTTGTTACCTCATCCCACAGGGTTGAAACCTGTTCATTACAATACGCACGAATATCCTCAAGTGTCGGCGAATTATAAATACACTCTCCATCCTTAAAAATTGTAACAAGCAATTCTCTTGCAACAAAATTGTCAACAGTTTTTCTTTTCCATGTGAAATCAGGATCAAAGAGAGAATATGTTTTCTCATTATCAATACTCTCATCAGAAAGCGTTAAAACATCAGCTATTGCTTTGCCTGTTTCCATATCAAAAAGTCTCCATACGCGTTTAGAGCAAGGAGTTGTTATTTTATTTACGTTGTTACTTACCATAATAGCTGGTATTCTTTCACCATTTTTTTCTGTTTCACAAAGCTTATAAACGCCATCTAAAACTGGTGAAGAAGCTGAGGTTATAAGCTTTTCTCCAACTATAAAGCCATCTATTTTAGCACCTTGGTTAATCATATCCTTTATAAGAACTTCATCGAGTGAATTCGAAGCGTAAATATCACAATCAGGAAAACCTGCTTCATCTAAAATTCGCCTTGCTCTTTTTGAGAGGTATGTCATATCGCCACTATCAATTATAATACCTGCTGGTCTTAAGCCTTTAGGAACAAGAACTGAATTAAAAGCTTCAACAGCATTTTTGACACCACTCTCTAATGTGTCATAAGTATCAACAAGAAGCATACCATCTTCGCCGTGTTCTTCTAAATAAATTTTAAAAGCTTCTAATTCATCGTCAAAAAGCTGAACCCAGCTATGGCTCATAGGAGCAAATGACGGAATAGAAAACTCTTTTGAAGCGTTATAGAGTGTTGTTGCAGAAACACCACCTATATATGCTGCTCGTGAACCATACATTGCTGAATCAAAGCCCTGTGAACGTCTTGCACCCATTTCAATAACACTTTTGCCCTGAGCAGCCCTTACAACCCTGTTTGCTTTTGTAGCAATAAGCGTCTGATGATTTATAATATTGAGAACAAGTGTTTCAATAAGTTGAACCTGAATAACAGGACCACACACCTTCACTATTGGTTCATTCGGAAAAACAGGTGTACCTTCAGGAACTGCATAAACATCACACGAGAATTTAAAATTTCTCAGATAACTTATTAAGCTTTCTGAAAAACCGTCTTGTTCCAGCGAAGCAAGAATATCCTCTGAAAATTTTAGGTTTTTGAGTTCTTCCATAAGAACAGAAAGCCCTGCCATAACAGCAAAGCCACCATTGTTAGGAATTTCTCTGAAAAACATATCATAAACAACATGGGTGTTCTCTACCCCTGCTGAAAGCAACCCTTCTGCCATTGTAAGACAGCTATAATCTGAAAATAACCAGTTTTTTGTTTCCATACTTTCACCCTATATTAATTGTATATTTGTATTTATTTTACCATAAACACACCATCTAATCAAATCTTTTAGTACCCTGAGAAGTACAAAATGTGGATTATTTTTTGTTATATTTTCACAATATTCATAAATCTAATTTTTCTTTTTAAAATATCTTTACAGAATTAAAATTGTGTGATAATATGAAGCCAAGATAAAGTTCTTACTTAGAAAACACACTCGCTTCGAGAGAAGCAATATATTTTTTTAGTTATCGTGAGTGATTACTCACTCATAATACCCCACGCGCTTAAATTAATGAATTTGAAAGTGAGGCTATATTATGAGAATAAGAAAACAACCTTTAGGTGACCGCAATATCTGTGGTAAAAAAGTAGAAGCAAGACGTAAAGAAATTGGTATGAAGCAAAAAGATTTGCTTACTCAATTACAAATTCGTGGTGTTGACCTCAACGCTTCTGGTCTTTCAAAATTAGAGGGTCAAATTCGCTCTGTTTCTGATTTTGAAATTGTTGCTTTAGCAGAAGTACTTAACACAAACGTCGCTTGGCTTCTTGATGTAGAATAATTTGATAATTCCCTTTTCATAAAGTTGATATATTCTCTCCCCCTTTAAATACAAGGAACTTGGTCGCTTCGGCGGCCTTGTTTCTTTTTTATTTTGTAACGCTTTAAATTTTACAGAATAAAATATACCGAGAGGATTGATTTTAAATGAAAGAAAACAATTTTTTAATCTTAGGTGGAGATGAACGTTCACTTTATCTCGGAGAATATTTAGAAAAACAAAAATTCATTGTATGTTATTACGCATTTTCTGATACAAATTGCTTTGCTTCACTCAGTGATGCTATAAACGAAGCGAAATATATTATCTTGCCTCTTCCATTCACAAAAGACAGATTAACGCTTAACGCACCACTATTTGAAGAAAAAGTTGAAATAAAGGATATTTTAACACTCATTACAAGCAAGCACACAGTTTTTGGCGGACAGCTACCAGAAAGCTTCAAAGAAGCGCTCCATGAAAAAGGTGTACATTTTTACGACTATTTTTTACTCGATGAATTAGCAATATATAACGCTATACCAACTGCAGAGGGAGTTGTAGAAATACTTATTAAAAATCTTCCTATAACAGTACATTCCATGAGGTGTGCCGTTCTCGGCTATGGAAAGGTGGGCAAAGTATTAGCTGACACCTTAAAAAATCTGGGTGCAGAGGTTACCATTTTTGCAAGAAAAGAAAAGGATTTGGCAGACGCATTTACAAAGCTTTACAAAACTGCTACATTCAGTGAACTGAAAGAAAAAGAATTCAAATTTGATGCACTTATAAACACCGTGCCTGAAAAGGTGTTAAGCCACGAAGAAATGAAAAACTTAAATCAGGAATGTCTTTTTATTGAAATTGCATCTTCTCCTTTTGGAATTGATTTTCAAGCAGCAAAGGAATACGCTTTTGACGTTATAAAGGCTAATTCCTTACCTGGTAAGGTTGCCCCTAAAACTGCCGGTGAAATTATAGGTCGTTCAATCCTTCCAATACTCGAAAAGCAAGGTGTGGTGTTATGACAACTGTTGGTTTCGCAATTTGTGGTTCTTTTTGCACATTTAAACAGGTTTTTTCTGAAATTGAAAACCTTGTTAAGAGCGGTTACGATATTGTACCGATAATGTCAGAGAATTCATATAGCTTTGACACACGTTTCGGTGAAGCAACATTCTGGCAGAACGAATTAAAAAGAATAACAAAAAAAGAAATTATACACACAATTAAAGATGCTGAGCCGATAGGTCCAAAAAAGCTCCTTGATGCTTTAGTGATTGCCCCTTGTACTGGCAACACATTAGCAAAGCTTTCAAACGGTATTGCAGACACCTCTGTAACACTCGCAACAAAAGCACATTTAAGAAATGCACGTCCTGTTGTTATAGCCGTTTCTACAAACGATGCACTTTCCAACGCAGGTAAAAACATAGGCAATTTAATGAACTATAAGCACACTTATTTTGTACCATTCAGACAAGACAGCTTTAAAAACAAGCCGTCGTCTTGTGTTGCGGATTTTCGTCTTATAGAAAAAACTCTTGAAAATGCTTTAAATGGAATTCAGCTTCAGCCAATTCTCGAAATACCTATTGAATAAAACACTTACTCCCTGCCAAATATATTATATATAATATATAAATTACTTGGGCAATTTATGTAATTTGTGTAAATTTTAACAATTTAGTATTTACAAATTCTGGAATTTACTGTATAATGAATTACAACAAAAGGGAGTAACTCGTGCAAAGTTTAATTTGCGTGGTATCGGCGTCATTTCGGTTAAAACCCGCTTATACCTTAAAGAGTGAGACTTTTACCCAAGAGGTAAAAGTCTTTTTTGTTATTCTCTTTAGTAAATTTTGAAAAAGAGGGAAAAAAATGAAGTATTATCTTGAAACTGCCGAAGCAGTTTTTGAAGAAGTAAAATCTTCAGAACAAGGTCTTACAACTGAAGAAGCTACTAAAAGACTTGAAGCTAACGGCAAAAACAAACTTGCTGAAGCTAAAAAGGACTCAACTTTTAAAAAGTTTCTTGATCAGTTAAAGGACCCTATGATTATCATTCTCATTATTGCAGCAGTAATTTCTACAATTACTGAATTTATCGAGCATGGTATTGGTGTTCCTACAGATGCACTTATTATTATTGCAGTTGTTCTTATCAATGCCATTTTAGGTGTTGTTCAGGAAAACAAAGCTGAAAAGGCTGTTGAAGCACTCCAGAAGATGTCGGCTGCTACAACAAAAACACTTCGCGATGGCAAAATTGTTACAATTAAAAGTGAAGATTTAGTTGTTGGTGATGTTATTCTTCTTGACGCAGGTGACGCTATTCCTGCAGACTGCCGTATTTTTGAATGTGCAAGTATGAAGATTGAAGAAGCTGCACTTACTGGTGAATCTGTTCCTGTAAACAAGCTTATAAAAGCGCTTTTAAACAAAGGTGACGAAGAGGTTCCTTTGGGTGACCGTAAAAATATGGCATATATGGGTTCAACTCTTGTTTATGGTCGTGGTAAGGCAGTTGTTGTTGCAACTGGTATGGATACAGAAATGGGTAAAATTGCTAACGCTATTACCCTTGCTGAAGACGGTAAAACACCACTTGAGATTAAGCTTGAACAGCTTTCAAAAATTCTTACAAAGCTTGTTCTTGGTGTTTGTGGCGTTATTTTCGCTTACAATATTGCTATGTATTTCATTTCTGGCGACACCTCACCTATTTACCAGGTTGCACTCAACTCATTCATTACAGCAATTGCACTTGCAGTTGCGGCAATTCCAGAAGGTCTTGTTGCTGTTATGACAATCGTTCTCTCTATAGGCGTTACCAATATGTCTAAGAAAAATGCGATTATCAGAAAAATGAATGCAGTTGAAACTCTTGGTTGTACTCAGATTATCTGCTCTGATAAAACTGGTACATTAACACAGAATGTTATGACTGTTGTTGACCACTACGCAGAAGACGAAAAGCTTTTAGCAACTGCTATGGCTCTTTGCACAAATGCTGATGTAGATGAAACTGGCAAAGGCACTGGCGAGCCTGACGAGGTTGCACTCATAAACTACGCTAAAACATTGGATTTAGACAAAAACATTTTGGTTACAGAAAAGCCTCGTGTTGGTGAAGTTCCATTTGACTCAGGCAGAAAGATGATGTCAACTGTTCACAACTACAACGGCAATTTTATTCAATATACAAAAGGTGCTCCTGACGAAATTCTCAAGAAATGTACAAAGGCATATATTGGTGGTCAGGTAGTTGCAATTACTGATGAAATAACTTCTAAAATTGCAGAAGAAAACACAAGAATGGGTAACAAGGCTCTTCGTGTATTTGCTGTTGCATTTAAAGAATATACAATTGAACCTTCTGAATACTCTTCTGAGGCTCTTGAAAATGAAATGATTTTCATTGGTCTTACAGGTATGATTGACCCAGTTCGTCCAGAGGTTAAAGATGCTATTGTTGAATGTAGAAGCGCTGGTATTACACCTATTATGATTACCGGTGACCACATTAACACAGCAAAGGCTATTGCAAGAGAATTAGGCATCTTAAATGATGACAGCCAGGCTATGATGGGTAGCGATATTGATAAATATTCTGACGAAGAATTCGAAAAAATCGTTGAAAACATTTTTGTTTATGCTCGTGTTCAGCCTGAACACAAGACACGAATTGTTAACGCATGGAGAAGCAAGGGTTATGTTACTGCAATGACTGGTGACGGCGTTAACGATGCGCCTTCAATCAAGAGCGCTGATATCGGTGTTGGTATGGGTATTACTGGTACCGACGTTACTAAAAATGTTGCTGATATGGTGCTTACAGATGACAACTTTGCAACTATTGTTTCTGCAGTTGGTGAAGGTAGAAGAATTTATGACAACATCCGTAAAGCAATTCAATTCCTTTTAGGCTCTAACCTTTCAGAAGTTGTTTCAATCTTCTTTGCAACAATTATGAGCTTTACAATTCTTAAAGCTCCTCACCTTCTCTTCATTAACCTCGTTACAGACAGTATTCCTGCACTTGCTTTAGGTCTTGAAAAACCAGAAGCAGATATTATGAAGAGAAAGCCAAGAAGTAAAAATGATGGTATTTTCTCTGGTGGTTTAGGCTTTGACTGTGCATACCAAGGTATTCTCGTTAGTATTCTTACTGTTACAGCTTTCTATATTGGCGAATTCCTTGAAACAGGTCACTTAGTATTCCACCACATTCAGGATAGTAGCGAAGGTATGACAATGGCATTCTTCACAATGGCAATGTGTGAAATTTTCCATTCATTCAATATGCGCTCACAAAGAGCTTCTTCTGTTGGAATGGTATTCAAAGGACACCACAACGTAGTTCTTTATATTGCTATGTTTGCTTCATTCCTTCTTACAACAGCAGTTGTTGAGATTGACTTCCTTTCAAATCTCTTTGGCTTCAGCCATCTTGATTTAAAAGCTTATCTCATTTCACTTGGTCTTGCATTCCTCATTATTCCAATAGTTGAAATAGTTAAGTTTATTCAAAGAAAAACTGCTAAACACTAAAAATATTAGTCTCTTTGAACATCTCAAAAAGGTGTTTAAAGAGACTAAATTATTGACCAAAAAACGATAATATGTTAAAATCAGTCCATTAACTAATTGGGATTGATTAGATTGAAGAAATTAATAAACCTTATTGCTATTATATTGGTTTTTAGTTTTGTTTCCTACGGAACCGGTTTTTTAATTGGAACAACGCAAAACAATTACAACAAAGAACACGGCTACAAAAAACCAAAGGAATATCTTAACATTATGACACTCAACATCTGTTCGTGGAGCTTTGACGGTAAAGACCTCGAAACAAGAGCAGATGGTATAGCAAAAACAATTCGCGAAAACAACGTTGACTCTCTTGGCGTTCAGGAAGCAACACCTTATTGGATGAATGAGCTAGTCAACCGATTAGGCGACGAATACGCTTATTTTGGTGTTGGTGGTAACTCAGGTAAAGATTATAAAGACAGCAGTGATACGGAAGATGAATTCACCGCTATATTCTATTTAAAAAGTAAATTTAAGGTTGTTGACAAAGGTTATTTCTGGCTTTCTGAAACCCCCGACGAAATTTCTTACGGCTGGGGCTCTGCTTACAGAAGAATTTGCAACTGGGTCATATTAGAAAACAAATACACTAGAACTCAGTTTGTTCACATAAACACACACTTTGACAACGCAAGCACTGAAGCACGAAGAAACAGTATCGGATTGATTTTAAATAAGGCTAAAGAATTCGAGAATTTGCCAGTTGTATTTTCTGCTGACCTTAACTTTATTGAAAAAAGCCTTGGCTACAGAGATATTACTGCAGATGTTTTAAAAGACACTAAGGTTTTAGCAAAAAACACAATGGATACTGCAACGTTTCACAATGCAGACCCTAACGCTTTTAAAGGTATTGTGTTAGACTATATTCTCATAAACGACGGCTTTAAAGCTTTAAAATATGAGGTAATTAAAAAGAAATATAATAACAGATATATTTCAGACCATCATGCAGTGGTTACAAAAATAGAAGTGGTATCGTGATACCACTTCTATTTTTATTTCGCTTTCGGTTTACCTAAAAAGGAAGCTACAATGCCACAGATTACTGCTGCCATAATTCCTGCTGCACCTGCAGTCAGAGGACCTGTTAATACACCCAACAAACCATCTTTTTCTATTGCAGTTTTTGTGCCATCGGCAAGTAGTGCCCCGAAGCCTACAAGTGGTACAGTAGCTCCCGCCCCTGCAAATTCTTCAACATATTTATAAACACCAACGCCACCTAAAATTACACCTAACACTACAAATCCTACAAGAATTCTTGCAGGTGTAAGCTTTGTTAAATCAAGCAATAATTGACCGATAACACAAATAAGACCACCAACTAAAAACGCTTTAATAAAAATCATATTAATCACCCAAAATAAAAATTACTCTTTTGTATTTTTTACAAAAGAGTAATTTTTATACATTTACTTCGCCTTAGCCTCACAATAATAACAACGATAAACTCTGTTTTCTTTATCGGTTAATTTGAAAACGTGTGGGAGCTCTTGCTCTGTTGAAGAAATACAACGTGGATTTTTGCAGTAAATTACATTCGTTAATTTTTCTGGTAAATCTACGTTTTTCTTTTCAACGAGTTTTTCGTCTTTGATAATATCAATAGTTACATTAGGGTCAACATAACCTAAAATATCCATATCGATAGCAACATCAGCATCAATCTTAATAATATCCTTAACACCCATTTTTGCACTTTTAACATTTGTCATAAGTGCAACCGGGCAAGAAAGCTCACCGAGTTTCAATAAGTCGTAAATTTTCATACCATTACCAGCTGTAATATGGTCAATTACAAAGCCGTTTTTAATTGAATCAACTCTCATTTTCTTACCCCCTGTCAGTTAATCTCTAAAAGCTTAAGAATAAGTGCCATACGCATATATTTACCATAAAGAACCTGCTTAAAATAACAAGCTCTTGGGTCCTCGTCTATTGCAACACTTATTTCGTTAACTCTTGGGAGCGGATGCATAATTGACAAATCTTTTTTTGCATTTACGAGCTTTTCAGTTGTGAGAATATAACTATCTTTAAGTCTTAAATAATCTTCTTCGTTAAAGAAACGCTCACGCTGTACTCTTGTCATATAAAGAATATCGAGTTCAGGCATAACTGCCTCAAGGTCAGTAGTCTGAACATATTCTAAATTATTTTTTTCTAAAACTTCCTTTTTAATATAGCTTGGGAGCTTTAATTCATCAGGTGAAATTAAAACGAATTTAATTCCTTCGTAACGTGAAAGAGCATTAATAAGTGAGTGAACAGTTCTGCCGAATTTAAGGTCACCACAAAGACCAACTGTTAAATTATTAAATCTACCCTTTTCTCTATGAATAGTTAAAAGGTCAGCAAGAGTCTGTGTAGGGTGATTATGACCACCATCACCTGCATTTATAACAGGAATTGAAGCATTAAGTGATGCAACAAGTGGTGCACCTTCTTTTGGGTGACGCATTGCGATAATATCAGCATAGCAAGAAACTGTTTTTGCAGTATCTGCAACAC
>CALFTN010000034.1 GCA_937916395.1 uncultured Clostridia bacterium
ACACACCAGGTCCTTTCTATATCAGAATTAACCGTGGCTTTGACCGTGTTCTTTATAAAGGTACAGATTATGGCTTTGAAATTGGTAAAGCTGTAGAAGTTCATGAAGGTACAGACCTCACAATTATCGCTTGTGGTTCTTGTGTTTTCCAGGCAGTGCAGGCTGCAGAATTTTTAAATAATGCAGATGGTCTTAAAGTTCGTGTATTAGATATGCACACAATTAAACCAATTGACCGTGAAGCTATTTTAAAAGCAGTTACAGAAACACGCCGTATTATTACTGTTGAAGACCACACAGTTTTAGGTGGCCTTGGTTCAGCAGTTGCTGAGGTAGTTGTTGAATCCGGTAAAGGCTGTGCATTTAAAAAACTCGGTATTCAGGACGAATTTGCACCTATCGGTCTTCAGGAAGATATTATGTCTATGCTTGGCATTGACTCAAACGGTATTATTGCTGCTGTTCGTGAAGTTATGAAAGCAGACTTTGAAGAAGATAACGACTGGGATGACGAATTTTAATTTGTAAAACAAATTAAAATTCGAGTGAAGAATTAAGAGTGAAAAGTGAAGAATTGTGGGCGGGACACCCGCACCCGAATTGAAAAATGGGTTAATCTTACGCGAAGCTTTAAATTGCCGACCGCAAGGTCCCACAATTCTCAATTCTCAATTTTTAATTCTTAATTTCAAAAAATCGAAGGGACTGAGATTTTTGGCAGATAAAGAACAGCTTTATACTAATAAAATATTTCTTTGTGGTGCTTTGCCACTTTTAAAAACGATAGTAGCCGATGTTCCATCACTTAAAAAGAAGTTTGAAAAGGTTCATTGCGTTTATCAGGTTAGTTGTCTTGATAAAGATGCTCCTGATGGCAAATGGGCAACTCACTTTGTAGTTAATGGCGACGAATGGCTAATTCACGCTAACAAGGTAGCGAGTAGAGTTGACAAGCAAAAATATGTTGAACTTGAATTCAAGAGTGTTGAAGCAATGAACGCATTTTTCAAAGGTAAAATCGGTCCTGCTACACTCCCTAAAATGAAAGGTGTCAATTTCATTTATGAGTTTGGCGTATTTATGATGGCACTTCTTAAAATGGCAGACCTTTTAGGCTTAGAAAAACCACCAGAAAAAGAAGAAGACAAACGACTTTTAGTTAAATGTTACTTCTACCTTCTTTCTGCTGGTATTAGTACTCTTAATAAAATGGGGCACGAAACAATTCACGATTGGACTATGAAAAGCCCTGACCGTGTTTATGCCTGGAAGGTTGACGGCGAACCTACTGTTTCTGCATACATAAGAATTAAAGCAGGTAAAAGTAAGGCAGGCCGTGGCGAATATAAAAGAGCATTGCCATTCTTCACAATGCGATTCAATAATCTCGACAGTGCATTAGGTATTTTAATGTCTATTGATGATATGATTGAGTCCGTTCAGAAGGGTAAGCTTATTATGGACGGTGCACCAGAATTCGGTGCACAAATCGGCGAATATATGATTATGGTCGGCGATTACGCTAAATAAATAAAATTTTTAACAAAATCTTAAAAAAATTTACTTGACACGTTGGTGAATTTCTTGTATAATGGCATATGTATTATGATAATTATACCTTTGTTGGTAACAACGGAGGGAGGGAATGTTAAATGAGTCAGGTAAAAGTTAAAGAAAACGAGTCCTTAGATAGTGCACTTCGTAGATTCAAGAGACAAACATCAAGAGACGGTGTTATTCAAGAAGTACGTAAAAGAGAGCATTATGAAAAACCCTCTGTAAAGAGAAAGAAAAAATCCGAGGCTGCTCGTAAACGCAAATATTATTAAAATGTAAAGAGATGATGCCTTTTCGGTATCATCTCTTTTATTTTTTCTATTATATCTTATAAATTGGCGGTGTTTCTTTTGATTAATAAATTCAACTCACTTTTAAAAACAGCTTGTGATGCTGTTATAATTACTTCACCTGAAAACAGAAGATACTTTACTTCGTTTAATTCTTCTGACGGATATCTTGTAATAACAAATAAAGAAGCTATATTTTTTACAGACAGCCGTTATATAGAAGCAGCAACTAACCAGATTACTGCTTGTAAATGTGCTCTTTTAAAACGTGTTAGCGAAACAATAACACCATATTTAAAAGAGATTGGTGTTAAAAATATCTACTTAGAAACTGAAAGACTTACTGTTGCTGAGTTCAATAATTTAAAAAAGACTTTTGACTTTTGTTTAGTTGAGGCAAAAGAAGAAGTAGATGAAATAATTAATAAATCCCGTTCAGTTAAAACAGCTTATGAAGTTGAGTGCATTAAAAAAGCACAGAAAATTGCAGAAGACGCTTTTTCTCATATTTTAACATTCATTAAAGAGGGTGTTACAGAAAAAGAAATTGCATTAGAGCTTGATTTTTATATGTTAAGTCATGGTGCAGAAGCAGTTTCTTTTGAAACTATTGCAGTAAGTGGTAAAAATTCTTCTATGCCACACGGTGTTCCATCTGACAAAAAAATCGAAAAGGGCGATTTCATTACTATGGATTTTGGTGCAACCTATAACGGCTACCATAGTGATATGACAAGAACTGTTATTGTTGGTGAGCCAACCGAAAATCAGAGAGAAGTTTATGAAACTGTTTTAAAAGCTCAAAAGGCTTCTTTAGCTGTTTTAAAGAATGGTGTTACCGGTTTTGACGCTGACAAAGCTGGTCGTGATATTATTGACGCAAAAGGCTACAAAGAAAATTTTGGTCACGGAACAGGTCACGGCGTTGGCGTAGAAATTCACGAGTCACCAAACCTTTCACCATATTCTAAAGCTACGTTAGAAACCGGCAACATTGTTACCGTTGAACCAGGTATTTACATTCCTGATGAATTCGGTGTAAGAATTGAAGATATGGCACTCATTACAGAAGACGGCTATGTTAACCTCACAAGCTGTGAAAAAGAGTTGATTATTTTATAATGTACGAAAACTTTGAAGAACTTAAAAAAGACTGCTTTTCTTGTCAGAAATGCTCTTTAGGGAGCACAAGAACAAACCTTGTTTTTGGTGTGGGTAACGAAAGCGCTGACATATTATTTGTTGGCGAGGGTCCTGGTGAAAACGAGGATTTACAGGGTGAGCCATTTGTGGGTAAAGCGGGTAAGCTTTTAGATAAATATTTAGAAGTTATAGGTTTAAGCAGACAGAAAAATATTTATATAGCAAACATTGTTAAATGCAGACCACCACAAAACCGAGACCCACAAGAAGATGAACAGGAAGCGTGTATAAATTGGTTAAGAGAGCAGACAAAACTCATAAAGCCAAAAATTATAGTCTGCCTTGGCAGAATTGCCGCAACAAGACTTATTTCACCAGATTTTAAGGTGACAAGAGAGCACGGGCAATTTATTAAAAAGGGTAATATTTATTTTATGGGTACTTTTCACCCAGCCGCACTTTTAAGAAACGAAGCTCAAAAAGCAGACGCTCTTTCTGACTTTCAGAAATTACGAGAAAAGATAAAAGAATTAGAAATTGAACTTTAATTTTATTTCATAATATGGTAAAATTATATTATTAATTGACAAAGGGGAATGGTTATGTCAGCAAAAGAATTAATTTTAAATGGTCAAGCCGTTTTAGGTATTGAATTTGGCTCAACAAGAATTAAGGCTGTGCTTATTGACGAAACAAATGCTCCATTAGCTTCTGGTGCTTACGATTGGGAAAACAGCTTCGTTGATAACATCTGGACTTATTCACTCGACGAAATTTACGCTGGTTTAAAGGGCGCTTATGCATCACTTAAAAAGAACGTTAAAGATGAATATGGCGTAACACTCAAAAGCTTAAAGGCTATTGGCATCAGTGGTATGATGCACGGTTATATGCCTTTTGATAAAGATGAAAACTTACTCGTTCCTTTCAGAACATGGAGAAACACTATTACAGGTGAGGCGGCAACTAAGCTTTCTGATTTATTTGAATTTAATATTCCACAGCGTTGGAGCATTGCTCACCTTTACAGAGCAATTTTAATAGGTGAAGAGCACGTTAAGGATATTACATATTTCACAACACTTGCTGGTTTCATTCATTGGAAATTGACTGGTGAAAAAGTTTTAGGTGTTGGCGAAGCTTCTGGTATGTTCCCTATTGATGATAACACAAGAAAATTCAATGAAGCTTACATTGAAAAATTCAACGCTTTAGATGAAGTTAAAGCATTTCCTTGGAAATTACAAGATATTCTTCCAACAGTTCTTTCTGCCGGTGAAAGTGCTGGTACATTAACAAAAGCAGGCGCACTTTTACTTGACGAAGAAGGCGACCTTGAAGCAGGAATAAAAATGTGCCCACCAGAAGGCGATGCTGGCACAGGTATGGTAGCAACAAACTCTGTTGGTGTAAGAACTGGTAACGTTTCTGCTGGTACTTCTGTTTTTGCTATGATTGTTTTAGAAAAAATGCTTTCTAAACGCTATGAAGAAATTGACCTTGTAACTACCCCTGCTGGTGATGCAGTTGCAATGGTACACTGCAACAACTGTACTTCAGATATTAACGCTTGGGCAAATCTCTTTAAAGATTTTGCAGACACAATGGGCGTTTCACTTAATATGGGTGATATTTTTACAGCACTCTTTAAAAAGAGCTTAGAGGCAGATGATGATTTAGGTAATATTCTTTCATACAACTACTTCTCAGGTGAACATATTACTGGTTTCGAAAGTGGCAGACCGCTTCTCTTTAGAGAACCAGACAGTAACTTTAACCTTGCAAACTTTATGAGAGTTCAGCTCTTTACTTGCTTTGGTGCTTTAAGAACTGGTCTTGACATCTTGAAGAAAGAAAACGTTGCTATTGATAAAATTTTAGGTCACGGTGGTTTCTTTAAAACACCTCTTGTTGGTCAAAACGTGCTTTCTGCAGTTATGGATACACCAGTTTCTGTTATGGAAACTGCAGGTGAAGGCGGTGCCTGGGGTATTGCCGTACTCGCTTCATATATGATTAACAAAGGTAAAAAATCTCTTGCAGAGTTCCTTGAGGACGATGTTTTCGCTTCACAAAAAATGATTACATCTACTGCAGATGATAAACTTAAAGAAAGCTTCAATAACTTTATGGTTCGCTATACTAAGGGACTTAAGGTTGAACGTGCGGCAGTAGAAATGTAATGCAAAGCATTACATTTCAGCGATATAAATCCTGACGGATTTGCGATATGTTTAAAAACACGATATACTTCGTGCGATATGTTTGCTAACGCAAACGAGAATAAAGGATTTATATCATATCGCATACAGACGAAGTGCAGTATATATCGCAACTGCATTTATGCAGTTATATCGTGCGAGTGTAACGAGCATATCGCAAAAAGTTAAACAAATAAAAATTAAACCCTTGGCAGAAAAAATTCTGGCAAGGGTTTATTGATATTAATTTTCAATAGTAAACAAATCTTCAACCGTTGTTTTTAGGTATCGTGCCATTTTCATTGCTAATTCAAGGGTGGGATTATATTTATTATTTTCAATAGCAATAATTGTTTGTCGGGAAACTCCCAATGCTTCTGCAAGGTCTTCTTGACGATAGCCTTGTGCTTTACGCAATTCTTTAATTCTATTTGTCATTTATTCACCTCGAAAAGATAATAGCCGTTCCGATAGATGCTATTATAGCGAAAGCTATTAAAATTGGCAATACTATTTTCATTACTTTAGAAAAAGTTGTAGGTTCTTCATCTTTTACAGCTTTATGAGTTAAAATTAGCTGTGAAATTGTCTGTATTAATGAAGCGGTAGCAAGAAGAAAGCAAGGATAAGGGTTTAAATCACTATGATAAACATATACTTTATAACTTTCGTACATTGTCCAGCATAAAAGAGCAACTAACAAAAATATAAATGCGTTTCGTTGTGCCTTAAAGGCAATTTGTTGTTCCATTTCATCCATTCTGTGAAAACCTAATTTTTTAAAGAACTTTTTCATAACATCGCCTCCAAATGTAAAGATGTTTTTACATTTATATTATAAGAGGGAACACATAAAATGTCAAGAACTTTTTACATTTTGGATGCCTTATTCACGGTTTTTAACGAATTTAACGCTTTTTCTCGAAAATGGTTGACATTCGTTAACGAATGTGTTATTATGTTAACAACAAGGAATGAAAGTGCACACATTTCTTGTAATATGTTAACAAAGGTGAATGATATGTTTATTGAAGAAAGACATCAGGCAATATTAGATTTATTAAATGAAAAAGGCAGTATTACTACTACAGAAATTCAAGAAAAATTTGCTGTAAGCTATGATTCTGCAAAAAGAGATTTAAGAATTCTTGAAGAAAAAGGACTTCTTAAAAGAACACATGGCGGAGCTATTAAGTTAAGACAAATAGCTTTTAGCAAACCGCCAAAAGTAACATGTAAAGACATTAAAGAAGTAAAAGAAAATTATTTAGAAATTGCAAAAAAAGCTGTTTCTATGATTGAAAATAACGATGTTATTTTTATTACAAGTGCAACAGTTGGTTACCTTATGACACAAAATCTACCAGCGGATATTAAAATTAGAGTAGTTACAAACTCTATTATAATTGCTGAAGAATTAAGAAAAAATGATAATATCTCTGTTATTATGCTTGGTGGCGAAATGGACGATAAAGGTAATTGCTATGATGCAATTGCGGTTGAAACAATAAGACGATTAAGATTTGACAAGTGCTTTATTACATCAGCTTGTATTTCTGTAAAATTTGGTTTATCAATTCAAAGAAGTCAGGCAATTAGCTTCTGGAATGCTCTTATTGATAGTTCAAAACAAACAATTGGTTTATATCCAACTGCAAAAATAGGTTTTGACTCTATCGTCAGCATTTGTCCAGCAAACAGACTTAATACATTAATTACAGACTGGGATGCATCTGAAGACGATTTAGCTCAATTTGAAGAACTTGGAATTGATGTTATTGTAGTTGATAAAGAATAAAATTAGTAATAAATTTATCCTATCATTTTTAGTTGCTACTAACTTTAAATGATAGGATAATTTGTTTTTTATGAAACGCCTCTCTTCGAAGAGAGGGGGACTATTCATTACATATGTTAAATGTTATTGAATGGTTTTCAGGCGAAATATAAATTTTGTTTTATTAAAAATTAAAACGGAATGGTGGAGAGTTCTTTGCCATATATTGACCTATCTTTTTGTAGTTAGACGGTTTATTGATAAGTTGTATTTTTTAGTTTATTTTTCCATCGACTGACTGCTAATACAAAAACTAACTCGTGTCAAAGAACTCTCCACCACCCAAAGAACATTATAAAAATATTAAATCTAATACTCGCTTAAAAGTGCATTAAAACAATAAATTAACGAAAAGGCGGTCCCCCTCTCTTCGAAGAGAGGCAGACCGTCACATTTAATTTTTGTGCTCATTTACAGTTTATGAAAAATTCTAAAATGGTAGAATAATTTTGTTCTTAGAACACTGGCAACTGACAACTGACTCACTGCCCACTAATTTCCTCTTCCTTAATCTTTTCTTGCTCTCTGTCATATTCAATTGTTTCCTGATTAGCTTTTTTTACTCTTTCCACTAACCCATCTTCATAAATATCGCTATAATAGAAATTTCTTATTTTGATTTGCTCGTCACTCATTAAAGGTTGACCCTCTTCTTTTGTTGGCTCGAGTATAAATTCAACTGCCTTAAAAGTAACACCAGATTTATCAAACTTATTTTTAACGTCTAAAAGTAATTCAGAAAGTCTTTCTATTGTTACTTCATCATCCTGAGCCCAAAGAACAAGCTTACCGTGATTTGCACCAACTTCTCTTATATCATAAACTTTATCTAATACAAGGTCTTTTCTTTGTAAAGCATATTCAGGCTTTTCTTCGTCTATTGGATAATCGCTTAAAACACAAGGAATTTCACCGTAAGCAAGGAAATATTTTTCACTAAAATCCTTTGATTCTGTAACCGCTTTAACTGCATTTCTGTAATCGTCTTCGAGTCTCATTGCAGTATTCCAACCAGTTGTAACATCATCATAACAGTCAAGCACGAGTTTACCCATCCAATCAAACGACAAAGAAAAATGACTGTCTATGCTTGTTGGCGAAGTTACTCTTGCATAATATCCGCCGGTTTTAAAATCATAAGTTACTTCTTCAATTACAAAATCTTTATCGCTATAAGTTTTTTCAATATATTCATTTGCACTTTTTGTAGCCAAAAATTTTGAAACCGGGTTACCAACTAATGCATTTGCAAAAAGTCCAACACCAATTATTAAAACAATTGCTACTACTAAAGCTAAAATTTTTAAAATCTTCTTTTTCATAAATTATTTCTCCTTTCTGAGAGCAAAGTGTATTAAATATGCAATTATAATTCCTACAAATACAAATGCTGTGAATATTGCAGTCCAGAAGAATATATCATAAAGTTCAACCTCTGCAAATTTGAATATACATGCGAAAAAGTTTATTACGAGTAGTAAAATTGGTAATTTATAAAAAGCTCTGAACCTGAAAATTATATAGCCAAAAACCCCAACAATCGGCATTATTAAGCTGTTATAAAATACATCACCACTATTCATGGAGAGAAAACCAAAAAATATAAAGAATATAATTAACAAGTAGGATATACTATGAACCTGCATATTCATTTTCTTCATTATTTTTTTAAACGGCTTAATGTCTTCTATCGGCTTTGTATCTTCTGCTTTAAAGGTTTCTTTCAAGTCATCACCATTCTGTAACGCCTCAAAATCCCTTTTGCAGCTTTCACATTCAGATAAATGATTTTTGACAAAATCCTCGGTTTCTTCGCATACCATATTTTCAAGATATAAAGGCAAAAGGTCTGAAACTATTTTACATTCATTTCTCATTTTGCTCACGCTCCAATCTTTGTTTAATAAGCTTTCTGGCACGGTGATAAGTGACACACGCCCAGTTTTCATTTTTATTAAAAATACCAGCAATCTCTTTAAAGCTTAAATCAGCATAAACTCTCCACATAAAAACCTCGCGGTATGGTTCATCTATTTCGTGCAGAATTTTTTGAATTGCAAATGCTTGTAATTTACTCTGAACTTCATTTTCTACATTGTTTTTATTATCTGGTAAATTTATTAATTCAGTTTCGTCAACATCCTGAACTTTTGAATTTTTCTTTACATAAGTATAATAGCTGTTTTTTGCTATCTGACATAGCCACACTCTTATTTCACATTCGCCACGAAAACTGTCAATTGATTTTAAGGCTTTAAAAAATGTTTCACTCGTTATTTCCTCTGCTATGTGCTCATCCCCTGAAAGTCGTCTTATATAAAGATAAACATCATTAAAATATTCTTTATAAATCTTTTCGAAATCGGTCACTTTTTCACCCCTTTCACCTATAAGACTAAGCAAAATAAAAAATCTTACAAAATTTTTTAAATTTTTTTAATTATAACACACTTTTCAGGAATTAGGAAATAGGAAGTAGGAAGTAATTTATAAAATAAAATGCATTCTATCATTTAAAGTTTTTCATAAACTAAATACGATAGAATGCATTCATTTAAAATTTTCCTAATTCCTATTTCCTAATTCCTATTTCCTAATTCCTATTTCCTAATTCTTATACAATCCCCTCAAGGAAGTTTGTTTCTAAAACTGTTAAATCTCTGCGAACACGGAAAGTTTTTACTTCATGCTTCTTTATATCAAACCAAAAGCCGTTATCGAAGAGCTTAGACATTAACATAGCTCTTGTGCAATCAATGCCCTTTGTTTCATAAAGACGAATAACAAGGTCTCCGCTACCATCTTCACAGCGTTTGAGTGCTGTTATTTCTACATTATCGCAATCAACATACATAAAGCTGTCAACTGTGTCTAAATCACCCTTGTGATAGCTTTCTGGAACTGCTACAACATTGTTATTGAAAATATGAGCCTCTTTCATAACGTCGCTTTCTTCTGCTTCACCACTATGAAGATAAATTCCGTAAGAGAATCTGTTCAAGCCTTCGTCTGTAAAATCAAAGTTTGCTTCAGGACGATATGAATAATGGTCTGCAAAAATAACATTTCTCAAAGCAGTAAGTCTTAATTCAGTACCAACACAGTCATAGCTGTATTTTGAATCACTCATTATTGCAATACCGCTTCTCTTGCCATTTTTTGTAACAGTAACATCTGCCCAATTGAGTGCTGGCTCTTCTTCACCATTACAAGGTCTTTTAATAAATCCACCAGGAATTTCGTAGGTAGAAATTTCATCTTCGCCACCTACTGCGAAAGACATTTTAAGAAGTGAAAACTTCTCTTGCCACATTGCCTTGCAATCTACTCTTAATGTTTTCTGATTTTTTGCTAATATAAAATCCTGTGTTAAATAAGAGTCGTTGAATTTATGAACCGTTCTTATTACACTGCGAAGTTCACCATCTTCAATTCTCTTTATAGACTGAAGCTCCATAAAGCCTTTTACACTATGGAATTTGAACACATTGTGTGCCCAGGTGTCGGTTTCTTCATCACTTATAACCGTAGGAATTGCAACAAAATTTTCGCTTGCATATTCCACACCATTTTCTTTATTAACAAGATTTTTGATGTAGCCTGTTTCTCTGTCAAAAGCAACCATAATGTGTTCATTTTCCATAAAGAAATTCTGCTCTGTGGTTACTTCCTTTTCAGCCTTTACATCACTATCTCTCTGGAGCCAATATGTAGCATAACCAAGTGATTTGATTTTAGCCATAAACAAAGTGTCTAAATGATTATCATTAGACCTTGAAGCTCTTACATTCTGGAAAAGAACCTCTTTACCATCACTATCTTTAACAGATTTTGATGGATGATGAACTCTCACTGGAATTTCAATGTCGTAAGAATGTGGGTTGAAAACTACAACCGGTCTTGGAAAATCGCTATCCAAAGCCATCTGATTGCTTGTGTTTTCAGCTAAAACTGCTTTATCTACACCATCAATCCATGTGTCAATTCTTCTTGCAATTTTTAAAACTGCATTGTTATATGATTTTGATGCAATATTCTGAGCATAGCCCTCGCTCATTTTAACATCTTCATAAGCTTCTCTTATTGAGCAACCACATAAAATATCGTGGAACTGATTAAAACAAACCTCACGCCAAGCCTTTTTGAATTCTTCTGTTTCTGCTTTTGAATCTGTTACAATAGAAGAAATAGTATCCCATTTCTCAGCAGAAGCTAAAAGATTTTCTGACTTTCTGTTTAATTCCTTAACAAGTGATGTTGCACTATAACAACCGCTTGCGTGATGCTGTAATTCATCACCCCAAGAAGGTAAATTGAGTGGTTGTGTCATTAATTCTTCAAAAAAATCATCAGGAGAGCTGAACTCAAGGTCATTAAAGCCTTCGCGTTTTAAATTTTCTTTTAAGTATTCAATGTCGCCTTTTGTTGGTCCACCACCGTGGTTGCCAACACCATAAAAGAGCATCATTCCATGACCTGTTTCGTTTGCTCTTTCTTCCATATCCTGCATTTTGCTGTCAAGAGCATTTTTGCCACTTGCCCCATAGCCATCAGGAATTCTATAAGTCATAATTCTTGAGCCGTCAGCACTATCCCACCAGAAAAGATTTTCTGGAATTTCTTTATTTTCGTGAGTGCTTGGACGCTGCATAACATAACCTGTCATACCAGCCTTTGTCAAGAATTGAGGTAAAAACGCACTGTGTCCGAATGAATCTACATTGTAGCCGGTTTTACAAATTTTTCCGAATTTTTCTTTATAATAAAGCTGACTGTAAAGAGCCTGACGTGCAAAGCTTTCACCACTTGGCATATTGCAGTCTGGTTGTACCCACCAGCCGTTAACTGGCACCCATCTGCCTTTTTTTACCATTGCTTTAATTTCTTCAAACATTTTTGGGTCAATATCTTCAACCCATTTATAATAAGCAGCAGAAGAACATGTGAAAACAAAATCGTCATATTCATTTAATCTGTCTAATGCGCTTCTGAAAGTCTGCAAAACCTCGCCACAACCCTCTTGCCAACGCCAGAGCCATATTGGGTCAAGGTGAGCATTACCTATAAGTCTTATTGTTTTATCCATACTATTCACCTTCTTTTCCACTCTCTGCTATAAATCCGAAATATCTGCCTATCCAATAAGCAAATGTGTAAGGGTAGCAGCCTTCAACAACACCAGCTCCACCACTGTCTTCATTTTTGAATTCTAATGGGTCACGGTCATATTTTGCTATAAAATGTTCATCGTTAGGTGGTAATGCTGATACTTCCTTGTAGTCACCCATAAATAATTTTTGTGGATAATCCACACGTGAAGTCAAAGAAACACCACTTGCAATTCTAGATACATTAAAACGATAAAACCATGTTCTTATTCTTTCTGCATCTGGTTTTGCATTATCAGGGTCAGAAAGGAAATATAAAAAGTCATAACCAGGGTTATATTCTGGCTGTAATGAATAACGCCAGCTTCTGAAGCCTTCTCTATAAACCTCTTTTAATTCAGGGTCATTTTCGAGAGTAGTAAGACCCCAGAATGAAAGAACTGCTAACATGTGGTCGCCATACATAATTTCTTCACGGTCATCAATTCCACCAGCCAAAGCAACCTGATGAAAACGGTCAAAGTGCTGTGTAACCAATTCTTTGTAGCCGTCTTTATAAAGAAGTTTATTATATTCTTCTTCCCACTTACCTTTTTCGCCAGTAACTCTCATTGTAACTTTTAAGTACATCAAAAGCTCTGCAGCATTAAGACAAGCGTCTGCCCAACCCATATAACTATTAAAATAATCTAAGTTCCATTTTGCCCATGTTGTTGGGTTTCCATCAATTTCAATAATTGCATAACCACCTTCAATAATGTGGTTCATTGTATTAACTGCCGCTTCTTTAATTATTGCATCAAGCTCCGGGTCTTCACGTCCTAAAAATTCGTGAGCCACTAAAAGATGTATGTAATGATGAGTGATTTCGTCACTACTTGTATCGCCCTTATAAATAATATCTGTATCAGAAAAGCCCTCACTTGTATAAAGCTTTTTAAGTCTTTCTGGAATTGGTGCATCTGCCTTAATCTCTTTACCAACTAGCTTTTTCTTCTGAGAATCAGTTGTTGTAACACAAACAGCTGTTTCTCCATTTTTCTTATAAAATAAACCATCATCAGGAATAGGCTCTGCTGTTGTTAAATATGAACGTGCAACAAAACCGTTACCACGACCAGCAATATACATAAGAAGAAGGCAAGCTTCACAAGCACGCGTTGCAGATTCACGTGCTTTAAGAGTTTCTGGTGCATAATCACCTAACTCTTTTTTAAGAGTTGCATAACGGAAAATTTCACCAATAGAAAAACCTACTGTGAAAGAACCATCGTTATCAGAATGACCATAAGAAACTGCCGATTTTACATTACCTGGCTCTGCCAATCTTTTCTGGCTTGTCATGCCACGACGGTCTACATATTTATGAGTTTCTTCTGTAAGAAGCTTTGCTTTTTCTTCCATACTCATTTTTGTCATTTTAATGTGAGTTGCACCCTTTTCAGTAAGAACCCATACACCAAAATTACCGTCGCTTTCGAGTGCAAGAACATTGTTGTCTAATAAATCACGTCTTGCACTGAAATGCATTATTATATCGTCTTTTCTGTCAGCGTTTTCATCGTAACGTGTAACGCCACCATTTGAACCGAACCACATAACTCCGTCTTCACCATGACAATAACAGGTGTAGTCAGATTTTCTTTGTGGCAACGGATAAGGAAAGCCCTCTAAATTTGGTTTTTTAGGTGTTTTTTCATGAAGAGCTTTTGGTACTTCAATATCATATTTTTTATAATGACTTGAAGACCTTGTAAGCCTTGGAAAAAGTATTACAGGATTTTTCATAGTAAACTCCTTGCTATAAAAATTTGCTACGTAGATATACACATTAATTCTACCAAAATAGCAAATAAAGTGCAACATAATATTTAAAATAAATATAATATTTTTTCTCTTCTTCTATTGGAATATTGAAAGTTTTGTGATAGAATATAAAATGTATTAGTTTTAATATTTTGAAAGGTCTTATGTTTATGGATACTTCTATTTTTGAACAATATGAATCTGAAGTGCGTTCTTATTGCAGAAACTTTCCAGCAGTTTTTGCAAAGGCTAAAGACGCTATTATAACAGATGAAAACGGCAAGGAATATATTGACTTTTTCTGTGGCGCTGGTGCTCTTAACTATGGCCACAATAATGACCATATTAAAAAACAGGTTATTTCATATCTCCAAAGTGACGGAATTATTCATTCCCTCGATATGTTTACTTCTGCAAAGCGTGATTTTATAGAATATTTTGAGAAAAACATTCTTATTCCACGTGGTTTTGATTATAAAATTCAATTCCCTGGCCCTACAGGCACAAATGCAGTTGAGGCTGCATTAAAGCTTGCAAGAAAGGTTAAAAAGAGAAATAACATTTTTGCATTTATGGGTGCCTTTCACGGTATGACATTAGGTTCTCTCTCAATGACTACTGACCGTGATGCAAGAGAAGGTGCTGGCGTAGTTCTTACAGATGTTACCCACATTCCAGCTCCTTATATGTTCCCCCAGTTAGATGTTATTGAATATATGCAGACTCTTTTAGACGATGACCACTCAGGCGTGAGCAAGCCTGCAGCAGTTGTTATTGAACCAGTTCAGTCTGATGGTGGTATTCACGTATTTTCAGTTGAATTCTTAAAAGCATTAAGAGAATTCTGCACAAAGAATGACATTCTTTTAATTTGTGATGATATTCAGGTTGGTTCTGCAAGAACAGGTTATTTCTTCTCATTTGAAAGAGCTGGTATTGTTCCTGATATTGTTACTCTTTCAAAGTCAATCGGCGGTTATGGTATGCCTTTTGCACTCACTCTCTTTAAACCAGAAATTGACGTCTGGAATCCTGGTGAGCATAACGGTACTTTCCGCGGTAGTCAGCTTTCAATAGTTGCTGCAAAAGCAGGTCTTGAGGTTATGCTCAATGAAAAAGTTGAAGAAAACGTGAGAAGAAAAAGTGCAATAATTGAAAAATATCTTAAAGAAATCGCTTCTCTTAACGAAAAGATAGAAATTCGTGGTATTGGCTTTATGTGGGGTATTGACTGCAACAAGCTTTGCCCATCAACTCTTTCAAAGCAAATTGTTCACGATTGTTTTGAGAATGGTCTTATTCTTGAGAGGGCAGGCAGAAATAACGACACAGTTAAGTTGATGCCGGCACTCGTAATTGATGAAGCAACTCTTGAGAAGGGTCTCAAAATTCTTCTTGATGTTGTTAAAAACTTAGTAAAATAAACTCAATAAAAGCCGTCTTTTATTTGACGGCTTTTTGTTTTAGGAGATTTTTCTATGCAGGATATATTTTGTAATTTAAAATTAACAGGACTCGCTTCTTCACTTTGTAATGCATTAGGTGTTGAGTCACCAAATGAAAGTGAAAAATCTATTGATGTGCTCGATAAATTCACAAAAAACAAAAAAATTGACAGAATCTTGATGTATAACCCAGATGCCGTTGCACTCTGGATTTATGAAAAATACACTCAACTCTTTTCGGATGTAATTTTAAACACACAGGTAACTTTACCTTTAAAAACAGTTATGCCGTCTGTTACACCAGTTTGCTTTGGCACAATGTACACAGGTGCAGAGCCTTCTGTTCATGGAATTCAAAGCTACACAAAACCAGTTATTAAAACTGATTCTGTATTTGATGCTTTAATTCGTGCTGGTAAAAAGCCTTGCATTGTTTCAACCGGTAACGATAGTATGTCTAAAATATTTTTAGAAAGAAATATGGATTATTTTATAGTTGAAACACCAGACGAAGCTAACGAAAAAGCAATAGAGCTTATTAAAGAAGATAAATATGATTTTATTGCCGTTTATAACGGAAACTATGATGGAACAATGCACAAGTTCGGCCCTGAGCATGAAAATTCAATTAACGCATTAAAGCATAATATTAATGCTTTTAAAAATTTAGCAGAAGCAGTTAAAGAAAACTGGAAAGAGCATAATACTTTAATAGGCTTTGCACCAGACCACGGTTGCCACGAGATTGATGGCGAATGTGGTAGCCACGGACTCTATATGCCTGAGGATATAAATATAATTCATTTTTATGGAGTAATTTAATATGGAACTTTTAAAAACTATTATCGTCTGTCTTTTTGCAGGATGTGGTGCTGGTCTTGGCACAGGCTTTGCCGGAATGAGTGCGGCGGCAGTTATTACACCAATGCTTGTAACCTTTTTAGGAATTCCTGCTTACAGTGCCGTTGGTATTGCACTTGCAAGTGATGTTTTAGCCAGTGCAGTAAGTAGCTACACTTATGGTAAAAATAAAAATTTAGATATAAAAAACGGTAGCATTATGATGGCATTTGTTCTTCTTTTTACTGTTGTCGGTAGTTACGTTGCAGGACTTTTGCCAGATAAAACAATGGGTAGCTTTTCTGTTATAATGACTATGTTTTTAGGTGTTAAATTTATTGTAAAGCCTGTTATGACAACAAAAGAAGCTATGCAGAGCGTTGACCCTAAAAAAAGAGTCATTCAGTCAATTTTTTCTGGTGCTATGATTGGTTTTATTTGTGGTTTCGTTGGTGCAGGTGGCGGAATGATGATGTTACTTATTTTAACATCTGTTTTAGGCTACGAATTAAAAACCGCAGTTGGAACAAGCGTTTTTATTATGACATTTACGGCACTAACAGGTTCAGTTAGCCACTTTATAATTGATGGCGACACACCTGATATTTTAGTTCTTACTTTATGTATTATTTTCACATTAGTTTTTGCAAGAATAGGTGCAAGAATTGCAAACAAGGCTTCAACCATAACTTTAAACCGTGCAACAGGCGCTATTCTTATAGTTTTAGGTGTTGTTGTTTTAGGTGCTAATTATATAAAATAAATTGAAAAGGTCACAGTCAATTAAGACTGCGACCTTTTCTAATGTGGAAGTTAATATTGAATTATGAATAACTCATAAAATCACTCTTTATTATTTTGCTCTTCTTTCTTCAAGCTCTTTTGTCATTGTTTCAAGAGTTTTCTTGTCGAGGTTGTAAACAAATGCAATACCAACAAACTGAAGAATTGCACTGAATGCATAAAGACCAGCAACAAGCCAGCACATATTTTGTGCTGTTTCTGCACTCTGACCAATTGTTCCGTATTTTGAAACATAACCGAGGAGACCCATAATATACATAACTGCTGAAGGACCAATACCCTGTGCCAATTTTCTGAAGAATGAGTGAAGTGAGTAAACTGTACCTTCTTCTCTTGTACCGAATTTCCATTCGTTATAGTCAATAGCGTCACCCATCATAGCCCAAGAAACACAAGTATAAATACCCATACCAATACCGAAAAGTATAAGACCTACAAGATAAACAACTAATCCTGCATCATGGTTTTCAAGTGTTGGGAATACAAACAATATAGCAGCACCAACAAGTGAAACAATTGTGCCATAAACTGAAGCTTCTTTTTTACCGAATTTATTAACAAGCTTTTTAATGAATGGTAAGAAGATAAGCATTGGTAAGAAACCAATCATCTGAACAACACCTGACATACCTGCATTACCAAAGTATGTTGCAAACATAATTGTATTTGCTGTTGTTGCAGATTGCATACCAAGGAACATACCCATAGCAGCAATAGTAGCACCAACTGCAGGGCGGTTTTTCATAAATTTACCAAATGATTTGATAATATTTATTTTTTCGCCACCTTCATTTGTTTTAACTGCATTTTCGTCTACACGGATTGTAGTTGTTTTTATCATAAACATAAATGCAATAAAACCAATAACACCCATAATAAGTGCAGCAAAGAAAACTCTTTCACCTAAAAGAACCTGTACCTCTTCACCAGTTGCAGGGCTTAAAACTGCTTCACCAATTTCGTAAGCTTTACCCGTTTTTGGGTTTGTAAGGAATTGTTCTCTTGTAAAGCCTTCTGGAATTTCTATTTTATCAAGAAAGCTTGTTGTTCCATCAAATTTAACCTTTTGCCAGATTAATGCTGGTAAAATAACCATTGGAAGAATATTGCCGAACATTGAACCGATACTTCTCCATGTTGAAAGCTCTGCTCTTTCACCAGCATCCTCTGTAATAAGAGAAAGCATTGAACCGTAAGGAACATTAGCAACTGTGTAACAAGCATCCCACACGATGTAGCCACCAACGAATAAACATGCTTTAACCCATTTCTCTGCATTCGGGAATGGAAGGAATACTGCTGCACCTGCAAGAAGTAATCCACAAGCACCTATAAAAATATATGTTTTGAATTTACCCATCTTATATTTGCGTCTATCGTTATCAATAAGACCACCAATAAGTGGGTCGTTAATAGCATCCCACGCTTGAACAAGTAAAAGCAAGCCAGATAAAAGACCCGTTTCCATCATCATGTAAACCAGCCAGAAAGTCTGAACTGTACCTTTAAGAGCAAAGCTCATGTTACAACCAAGGTCACCAGCAGCATAAGCTAATTTGTCACGCATACCGAATTTGCGATAACCGTTGGCATCTAATTGAACTGGTTTTTTCGCCATAAAAATTTCTCCTTTACGAGTAATTTTGTTTCTATTATAGAAAATAGAAACTCATTAATTACATTATAACTTATGTAGATATATTTTGTTATGAATATTTTTAGGTTTTTAGGCACTTTTTTTAGAAATAGTTAAATAATAAACAAAAATTATAACAAATATTGGAAAATTATATTAAAATTCACATAACAAATTCTTGTTGACATTCATATAAATAAAAGCTAAAATCTTCTTATACATTATATTTTGCAGAAAGCGTGATTTTATGAAAGTTTCTACAACTACTTCAAGAATAGCAGACAGATTTGATGTTTTCACATCTTTAAAAATTATTGCCGATGCCGGCTTTGATGCAGCCGATTTTTCTATGTTCTGTATGAATGAAAAAGAAAATTGCATTTTAAACACAGACAGTTACAAAGAGCACGTATTAAAAGTAAAGGAATATGCCACTGAGCTTGGTCTTCACTTTAATCAGGCACACGCACCTTTCCCTACTATTAAAGAAGATGATGAAGAATATAATAAAGAAAATTTGCCAAAAGTAAAAAGGGCAATTGAAATAGCTGGTCTTTTGGGCATTGAAAATATTGTAATTCACCCTGTTGTTTTTAAAGAAAATCAAAAAGAGAAAAATATTGAGCTTTATATGAGCCTTATGGAAGATGCAAAAAAGGCAGGTGTTAAAATTGCGCTTGAGAATATGTTTGGTAAAACAAACCCAGAAACAAACAAAAAATTACCTAACGTATGCAGTCTTGGCGAAGAATTCGCAGAGTATTATGATGCTTTACCAAAAGAGCATTTTTCTTGCTGTGTAGATATTGGTCACTGCGGTCTTGTTGGTTCAACTGCCGGTGAAATGATAAGAGTTTTAGGTGATAGAGTAGCGTGTCTTCACACTCACGATAATAATGAATATGATGATTTACACTACCCACCATTTATGTTTGACTTAAATTGGGACGACATAGCAAAAGCTTTAGCAGAAATTGACTATAACGGCTACATAACTCTTGAGAGTGACTGTGTTTATGACCAGATGCCACTTGATATTGTGCCATATATGGCAAAATATATGTGCGAAGCTGCAAAAAAACTTGGCAGAATGGTTGAAGATTATAAAAAGGAGCTCAAAAAATGAATTTTAACGAAATAGCAAATTCACGACAATCGTGTCGTTGTTTTGATAACACAAGACAAGTTGAAGATGAGAAAATAAAGGCAATTTTAGAAAGCACAGTTCTTTCACCATCTGCTTGTAACGCTCAGCCTTATCACTTTACTGTTTGTAAAGGTGAAAAAGCAAAAGAAGTAGCAGAAGCCACAAGGGGAATGGGTATGAATAAATTTACCGAAGATGTTCCTGTTATGATTGTTATTTCAGAAGAAAGCTATAACAAAACTGCTGGAATTGGCTCTAAAATAAAAGATAATGACTACCGTTCTATTGATATTGGTATTGCAACTGCTTACCTTACGGCAGAAGCAACTGCTCAGGGTCTTGAAACTTGCATTTTAGGTTGGCTTGATGATAAAAAAATAAGAAAAATTTGTAATTTAAAACACGCTGTAAGACTTGTTATTGCTCTTGGTTACCCTAAAGAAAATTACGAATTAAGAGAAAAAAAGAGAAAAGCTTTTTCAGAACTGGTTACTGTAATTGAATAAATTCAAGGCTATTTGTTACATAAAACAAATAGCCTTTTTTGTTGCATATTGATTTAAAAAGTGATATTATATATAAGTCAAAAGACCAACTATTAAAATGGAATCGGGTGCAAATCCCGAACGGGCACGCCGCCGTAAGTGTTAAAAAAATATTCTTCTACGATTTTTACCGCAAAAAGTCGGACACGCCATTGAATTTTTAAATTTGAGAAGGCGAAGAATATAACACAAGTCGAAATACTTTTTATTAGTTGCTTTTCTATTTTTCTACGAGTTCTGGAAAAAGAATTGAAAAAATATAAAACCCACAAAGGAGAAAGATAATTTATGAAAAACAAATTTTTCAAAAAAAAATTATTAGTTACTCTTTTAATTGTGCTTATTGCGGTTATGGCACTCTTTATTGCAGGATGTTCTAATAATAATCAAGACGAACCAATTTCTACAGAGCCTGTGCAAACAACTGAACCAAAGTCTTCTGTAATAGAAAAGGGTGAGGGCGAAAATGCCTTTATTTTCATTGCCGTTGATTTAGATGGCAACAACACACATTATATGATTAAGACAAATAAAGAAACAGTTGGAGAAGCACTCATAGAAAATGGCTTGATTTCTGGTGATGATGGCGAATATGGTCTTTATGTAAAAACTGTAAACGGCATTACTTTAGACTATGACAAAGACGGAAAATATTGGGCATTTTATGAAGAAAATACTTATGCTAATCAAGGCGTAGACAGCACACCTATTAAAGAAGGTGGAGTCTACACATTTAAACCAGAATAATGAAGCTTAAAGTTAAAGAAGTAACTGTTTTTGCAATGCTTGGGGCATTGATTTTTGCTTTGAAAAAAGTGATGGAATTTGCTCCGAATATACATTTAGTTGGCGTTCTTATTGTTGCTATAACAATAGTATACCGAAAAAAAGCATTATACCCTATATATGTTTATGTCTTTTTAGATGGTCTTTTTGGTGGATTTTCTACCTGGTGGATTCCATACATTTATATATGGACTGTGCTCTGGGGAATAACAATGCTTTTACCAAAAAATATCAATCCTAAAATAGAACCACTTATATATATGATTGTTTGTGCTCTACATGGATTTTTATTCGGAACCTTGTATGCACCAGCACAGGCACTTTTTTTCAATTTAGATTTTAATGCGACAATCGCGTGGATTATTGCAGGTCTTCCTTACGATTTAATTCACGGAGCAAGCAATTTTTTATGTGGAATACTGATTGTTCCAATTATTACTATTTTGAAAAAAGTAAGCAAGTAAAAATCAGTCGGTAGATTTAAAAATCTATCGACTGATTTTGTTTTTATCTTCCTGCTACACTCTTAAGTACTGTGCTCATCGTCTGCTCAATGCTTTGAGAAATTGCAGGGTCAAGATTTTTCATATTTCTATAAAATTTAACTACTTCATCAAATGAGAAATTAAACTTTGAAGAATAATTCTTTTCTAATTTGGTGAAAACTGTTTCAAATGCATTCTGAACCTTAACAGGGTCAAGTCCTTCAAAGCCCACGGTTGTATTTTCATGAAGCTGAGTACTTATATTTGAAATAGTACCACTCACAAAAAATTCACCGAAAATCTTCCAGTTAATGGGATAGTGTTGAGAAAATGCTAAAGCATCTGTTTCAACAATGTTATAATTATCATTATATAAAAGAACACCTATAACTGAACCAGTCGGCAATACATTAATCAGCTTTTCTGAAAGCTTTTTAAATGCTTCGCTTTCAAATTGTTCTTTTCTTAAACCAGGACCATCAAAATTATAAACATTTTTTATCTTTTTAAAAATACTTGGTGGTGCTTCCATAGAGCTAACAATTGCTAAATTACCACCTTTTGAGTGACCAACAACATAAATCTCTTTATCGGTCAATTTATGTGTATTTGTTTTTAAGTATTCTATTGCAAGATTATGTGTGAATGTAGGGTATGAATATGTAACTCTGAAATTTTCAATCCAGCCAATTATAGACGAATCAGTACCTTTAAAAGAAACAACTGCTTTTCCACTCATTCTTATGGTCACAGCACCAAATTGAGTATTATCTGTTTTAAGATTTATAAAATTACTGAAAGTCATATTTTTATATCTTGTAGAATTTCTTATAATATCAAGGGCAAGATATGCCGTTCTTACCATTTCTCCAGTTTCTTCTGGCAAAGGTTTTACCTTTTGGGCATCAACAAAAAATTCTTCAAGAGATTTTTTGCCACTGAATGTTTCAAGTGGTACATAAACTAAAATTGCGCAAAGCAAATTGTCTATATTATTCCAATGAACATCCATAACTTTAATATTTTTATAATTTTCTAAATAGTCAAGAATATTAAACATAAAAATCTCCTTTCTGAGTTTAAAAATCCTGCTAAAATATATTAAATTTTAGCAGGATTTATTATTAAACTATTGGTCTTTCAGATATTTCGATACAAACAGAGGTAATGAAAAAAGCTAAAATAAAAAGGATAATGTAGCCAGAAATAGCAAGAATATTTCTTATTTTTTCTTTTTTTTCTGCTACTTTACTTTCGCCTATGACATATTTTTTAGTACCCATTTTTCCAGGGTAATATTTTGCAAAGCCATAATAACTTTTTCGTTTTATTATATCTTCACTTTTTTCGCTTCTACGAAAAATCATAAATTAACTCCATTCATCTTTTTTCTAGTTTCTTCCTCTGTAAACATCTATCAATGTTGTTCTGTCTTCTTCAAGAATAATATTTGTTTTGCCATAAAGCTCTTTTTGAAGAATCTGAGCAGCAAGTTGATAATCTACAACCCAAATCCAAAAGCCCATATTTCCGCTTGTTCTTGTTTCCGGAGTTGGTATCTGTAGGTCACTTATTTCATAACTTGCCCAACCACTTGTTATTGCCTGCACACCTAAAGAAAGAATTTCTTTTTTTTCAAAACCTGTATAAACATAAGGAAGTAAAACATTAAGATACTTATTAAGTTCAGAAACAGATGAACTTTTTACTCTGTTTATCATAGAATTTATAACCATACGTTGTCTGCGGGTTCTGCTTACATCACCGTCTGCATCGCAACCCCTTATTCTACAGAACATAAGTGCCTGTTCACCATTCAATGTTACGTTATCTCCATAAGGCATTGGAGTTTTGTATGGACCAGAAGCATAATTTGCCTCATATTTTTTAACATCTACAGTCACTCCACCCATCGCGTCAATAATCGCTTTGAAGGATTCGAAATTAACCATAACAAAACCATCTAATTTAATCTTTAAATTATTTTCAATTGTTTTCATCAAAATATCTGGTCCGCCCATTGAAAATGCAGCATTAAGCTTCGTACAGTAAGAGCTGTTTTTTCCTTCAATATAAAGATAACTATCACGCATAACAGAAACTAACTTTATTTTTTTCGTCTTTTTGTTAAGTGAAACAATCATCATTACATCAGTGTTACCGATGAATTTTGAAGTATTAGTATCTGCACCAATCAAAAGAACGTTAATAACATCCTTACTGGACATTATATTCTCATTACCATTTGTTGCCCAGTTTTTTAAAGCTTCTTTAAAGTTAGCAGTGTTAACAGCACCATCTATATTTTTTAACTCTTCTTCATCTGGAATTTCATCTTCATATTCTACTACTTTTTCTTCTTCAGGAAGATTCATTGCTTCATTATGAAATTCTTCCATATCACCAAGCATATTAAATTTATTATTTATAAAAATAGCTAATGCAGATACAAGAAAAATTGTTATACTAAGAAAAAAAGAAGAAATAATTATTAACGCCTTATTTAATTTGCTTAATCTTTTCCAAAAAGATGATTTTTCTTCTTTTTCATCAGGTGATTTTTTTTGATTTTTTACAGGAATATTTTCTTTTTTAGTAACGGGATGAGGGGTTTTTGTTTTTGAAACAAAAACCTCTTCATCTTCTATTATAATTTCATTTTCATCAGAAATTTCTGAATTAAGGAGAGCATCATAATCTATATTTTTATTTATCTTTCCTTTATTTCTGTTATCGGGCATTTATTATTCACCTTCGTCGTCTGCCACGTTTTCCTCTTCTGCTTCATCCTCAGGAGTACCTTCATCCTCATGGTCGCCTGAAGTATCTCCTGCACCTTCTTCTGCACTGCCGTCATCTTCGACATCGCCATTTACTTCTTCTTCATCGTGTTCAGTAGTAGAAAGTGTAACAACCTTGTCTTCACCAGTAACCTTCATTACCTTAACACCTTTAGAAGGACGTGCACAAACTCTGACTGCATCTGCAGGAATTCTTATAATAATACCATCCTGAGAAATAAGAATGATATCTTCGTCATCATCTACAATACTGATAGCAGTAACATCACCATATTTTTCAACGTGATAGTTTTTAAGACCCTTACCACCACGTGATTGCAAGCGATAGTCTGAAATTTCACTGCGTCTGCCGTAACCTGTTTCACTTACTGTGAGAACCTTGCCACCTTCGTGAAGAACAGCGACACCTGCTACTTCATCACCTTCTCTTAAAGTAATTGCTTTAACACCAGTTGCTGTTCTACCGAGAGGACGCGCATTTGTTTCATTAATATGAATACACATACCTTTTTTGGTAGCAATAAGTAATTCATCGTTACCGGAAGTAAGCTTTACAAATACTAATTCATCATCTTCTCTAAGAGAAATCGCGTTAAGACCATTCTTGCGTATATTTTTATAAAGACTTAAAGCCGTTCTCTTAATAAGACCTTTCTTTGTAAACATACAAAGGAACTTGCCTTCATCATCAGCAGGAACACTGAGCATTGCAGAAATTTTCTCACCATTTTCAAGTGGAAGCAAGTTTACAATGTTCATACCCTTACTGTTTTTACTGCCTTCTGGAATTTCGTAACCTTTAAGACGGAATGCTCTGCCTTTAGTTGTTAAGAACATTACATAATCGTGAGAAGATGCAATAAACATTGTTTCTGCAACGTCATCTTCACGGCGGGTCATACCTTTAACACCACGACCGCCTCTGTTCTGAGCAGAGAATAAATCAACCGGCTGACGCTTGATGTAACCCATAGTTGTATATGTGTACATACAAGTTTCTTCTGGAATAAGGTCTTCAATATCAACCTCACCACTGACATTTTCAATAGAAGTTCTTCTGTCATCACCGTACTTTTCACGGATAACAGTAATTTCTTCTTTAATAATTTCAAGAACTTTTTCGTGAGAACCTAAAATCTCGTTATATTCTTTAATTCTTGCATCTAAATCTTCTAATTCATTTGTAATTTTGAGAATTTCAAGACCTGCTAACTGACCTAATTGGAAAGAAACAATAGCAGCTGCCTGTGGCTCGTCAAAATCAAATTTTTCCATAATAGCAGTCTTAGCTTCTGCCTTACCGCCCTTACAAGCACGGATAGTTGCAATAATTTCATCAACTATATCAATAGCTTTTTTAAGACCGTCTAAAATATGTTTTCTTTCCTCTGCCTTTTTTAAGTCGAATTGTGTTCTTCTCACTATAACCTGACATTGGAAATCAATATATTGCTGTAAAATTTCTTTAAGTGTAAGAATTTTTGGCTCACCATTTACAATAGCAAGTAAAATTACACCAAAGGTAGACTGAAGCTGTGTATATGTGAAAAGCTTATTAAGCACAACCTGAGCATTTGCATCACGCTTAATATCTATTTCAATGTGCATACCAGTTTTTTCTGAAGAATAGTCGTTGATATCAGCAATACCTTCAACTCTCTTATCTTTAACAAGGTCTGCAATAGACTCAATAAGTCTTGCCTTGTTAACCATATAAGGAATTTCAGTAATAATAATTTTAAATCTGCCGTTTTTACCTTCTACTATTTCAGATTTTGCTCTTACTATAACCTTACCACGACCAGTAGCATAAGCAGAACGGATACCAGAACGACCCATAATGATACCGGCAGTAGGAAAGTCAGGTCCTTTAATATGTTCCATTATATCCTCAAGCTCTGCTTCAGGATTATCTATAACACAACAAATTGCGTCAATAACTTCTCTTAAATTGTGTGGTGGAATATTTGTAGCCATACCAACAGCAATACCCTGAGAACCATTAACTAAAAGGTTAGGGTAACGTGATGGTAAAACTGTTGGTTCTTTAAGACGGTCATCATAGTTAGGAGCAAAATCAACAGTATTTTTTTCAATATCTGTAAGCATTTCGAGTGACATTTTGCTCATTCTTGACTCTGTGTAACGGTAAGCAGCCGGTGGGTCACCGTCTACAGAACCGAAGTTACCGTGACCATCAACAAGCATATATCTCATTGAGAAATCCTGTGCCAAACGTACCATTGCATCGTAAACAGAAGCGTCACCATGTGGATGGTAACGACCGAGAACAGAACCAACTGTGTCGGCACATTTACGATATGCTTTATCTGGAGTAAGATTATTCTCATACATTGTGTAAAGAATTCTTCTATGAACTGGTTTTAAACCGTCACGAACATCTGGTAATGCACGAGAAACAATAACTGACATTGAGTAATCAAGGAATGCAGTTCTTACTTCTTTGTTAATATCAACGTTAATTATTTTTTGGTTTGCATACGGGTCAGGAAGATTATTAACACCCTGAGTAACACCCGCATTTTCTACATTGTTATTTAATTCGTCCATTTATAAATACTTCCTTATCTTAAATTAAGTGGGATTATATCTGAATTAAACGTCAAGATTCTGAACATACTTTGCGTTTTTCTCAATAAATTCTCTTCTTGGTTCAACCTTGTCACCCATAAGAATTGAGAATGTTTCGTCTGCTTCTTCCGCGTCTTCTAATGTAACACGGAGCATGAGACGTGTTTCAGGATTCATTGTTGTTTCCCAAAGCTGTTCAGGGTCCATTTCACCAAGACCCTTATAACGCTGAATAGCATAGTTTGTACCATCTGCCATAATTTCATCACGTTCAGCATCAGAATAAGCATAGTGATGTTTATTACCTTTACTTAATCTGTAAAGAGGAGGCTGTGCTAAATAAATATGACCTTGTTCAATTAACTCTCTCATATATCTGAAGAAGAATGTTAAAAGAAGTGTTCTGATGTGAGCACCGTCGACATCGGCATCGGCCATAATAATAATTTTATCATAACGAAGTTTTTCAATATTGAAATCTTCACCAATACCTGTACCCAATGCTAAAACAACAGGTGTTAATTTATCATTACCGATAACTTTATCTACTCTTGCTTTTTCAACGTTGAGCATTTTACCCCAAAGAGGAAGAATTGCCTGAATCATTCTATCACGACCCATTTTTGCTGAACCACCCGCAGAATCACCCTCTACTATGTAGATTTCAGTTTTTGATGAGTCTTTTTCAATACAGTCTGCAAGCTTACCAGGAAGTGAGTTACTTTCAAGAACTGACTTTCTTCTTGCATTATCTCTTGCTTTTCTTGCTGCTTCTCTAGCCCTCGATGCATCAAGCGCTTTTGAGAAGATTTCTTTAGCAACAGAAGGATTTTCTTCAAAATATGTCATTAATTTTTCATAAACACATTTTGACACAATTGGTGTAATATCTGTATTACCTAACTTGCCTTTAGTTTGTCCTTCAAATTGTGCTTCTGTGAGTTTTACACTAATAACAGCTGTAAGACCTTCTCTTACATCTTCACCTGAAAGTTTTTTGTCGTTATCCTTTAAAAGATTATATTTTTTACCATAATCATTGAAAACTCTTGTAAGTGCAGTTTTAAAACCAGTTTCGTGAGTACCACCATCAATTGTACGAACATTATTAGCGAAACTTAAAACTAATTCATTGTAACTATCGTTATACATAAGAGCAATATTTGCTTCTCTGTCACCACTTACTGCAGAAAAATGAATTGGTTCTTCGTGTAATGGAGTTAAACCACGCTTTTTTGTTTCAAAATCAACGAATGAAGAAATACCACCTTCATAGCAGTAAACTTCTCCTTTTTCTTCGTCGAGATTTCTTTTATCCGTAAGAGAGATAGAAAGACCTGCATTAAGAAATGCCTGTTCTCTTAATCTTCTTTCAAGAACTTCAAATTCATAAATAGTAGTTTCAGTAAATATTTCTGGGTCTGCCTTAAATCTGATTAAAGTACCAGTTTTATCTGTATCACCTATAATTTTAAGGTCACAAGTAGGATTACCTCTTTCAAATCTCTGGTAATGAACATGACCATCTTGTGAAACTTCAACTTCAAACCATTCTGAAAGTGCGTTAACAACTGATGAACCAACACCGTGAAGACCACCAGAAACCTTATAACCACTACCACCGAATTTACCACCGGCATGAAGAACTGTTAAAACAACAGTAACAGCAGGTAAACCCTGTTGCTCATTTATACCAACTGGAATACCACGACCATTATCTCTTACAGTAATAATATCCCCTGGTAAAATCTCAACCTGAATATCAGTACAGAAACCAGCTAATGCTTCGTCTATTGAGTTATCTACAATTTCATAAACTAAGTGGTGAAGTCCCTTAGGACCAGTAGAACCGATATACATACCAGGTCTTTTTCTAACTGCTTCAAGTCCTTCAAGAACCTGAATTGCGCTGGCATCGTATTTTTCAGTTACGACTGTGTCAATATTTGTTTCTTCTAACACAACTGCATTTTCTAATGCTTCTTCTTTTAATTCTGCTTCGGTTTTTACATTTGTTTCGTCCAAAACGATAACCTCCGTAATAATAAAATATCTATATAAAAAAGTTAAGTTATTATGTAGGAATCTTACTTTCAGTTCTTCTAAGAATAGTTCCTACAGAAACAGGCGAAATATGAATTTTTTTACCTTTTTTTGTGTTTGTTACAACAAACGATTTTGGTAATTCAAAAGGAGCAACGTTATTTACCTCTCCTTTTTTTTCAGCCTTATTCAAATAATCAACTGTACTTTTCATAACAGTAGTATTTTCCATATCAAATATTCCTATTATTTCTTCATCCACTATAAGAGTATCTTGTCCGATATGAATATACATAAATTTTTCCTTTTATTTTTCTTCTTTTATTTTGCCACCATCAATAAGAAAAGATTTTCCCTTACAAAGTCTTAATACTTGTGATGGGTCACAGCAAGTCAAAAAAACTTGTCTTTCTTTAATATGATTTAATACATAATCCTGACGTTTTTCATCAAGCTCACTCATAACATCATCTAAAAGGGCAACCGGATTTTCTCCTGTAATATCCTTTATAATCTCACTTTCACCAAGCTTTAAAGCCAGAGCACAAGAACGTTGCTGACCTTGCGAGCCAAAGCTTCTTGCACTGATGTTATCTATATTTATTTCTAAATCGTCTCTATGTGGACCAACAGAAGTTGATTTCATTAATATATCTTCTTTTCTTGAAGAATTAATCTTTAAAATCATATAATCGTAAATATCACTTACATCAGATTTTTCTAATTCTTCATTTCCACAAAGATATTTTATAGAAAGCTTTTCTTTATTTTCTGAAATACCAGAATAAATTTCTTCACTTTTTTCTGAAAGCAGATTAATATAATTTATTCTTTCTTTTATTATTATTGAAGAATATTTTGCTAACTGCTCATCAAGAACATCTAAAATATCATAAAGCTCACTATGATATTGAATATCCTTTAAAAGTGAATTTCTTTCTGCAATAACTTTTCTATATGAGCTTAAGGTTTTTGCATACTTTGGTTTTAACTGACAAATTGCAGTATCTAAAAATTTTCTTCTTACATTGGGCCCATCTTTAATAAGGGCTAAATGACTGGGAGAAAAAATAACAGAATAAAATTCACCTATTAGCTCTGTTGTTCCTTTTTTCTCTACACCATTTAAAAAAGCTTTCTTTTTATCACTTATAATTATTTCTGCTTTTTTATTTCTTACCTTATCAGTAAAATCAAGAGAAATTTTAGAAAACTCACTATTAAATTTTATAAACTCACTGTCTTTACTACCTCTAAAGCTTTTACAGCCAGTAAAAAGCCATATTGCTTCTAAAATATTTGTTTTACCCTGAGCATTCTGACCATAAATAACATTTACTTCATCATCTGATATAAGTAACATTTCAGAGATATTTCTAAAGTCATTGAGAGTAACAGAATTTATTTTCATAAATTTCTCCCTGACTGATTTTTAATTACTTTACTTTATAAATAATTCTTTCATATTCTACTTCGTCACCAGTACGAAGTTTTTTTCCACGCATTGTGCAAACTTCACCATTTACTTTAGCCATACCATTCTGAATTTCAATTTTTGCATGACCGCCTGTTTGCACAACACCAACATTTTTTAAAAGGTCATCAAGTCTTATAAACTCGCCTTTTAAAATAAACTCTTGCTCTTCTTTTTTTGCTACTTTTACTTTAATCTTCATAATTTTTACCTATCAGTTGTTAATTGGTTCATTTTTTAATCTCATAGGAATGATTAAGAAAATAAAGCTATCGCCTTCGAGAGGTCTTATAATAATTGGAGAAATAGGACCATTAAGCTCAATATTAACTTCATCTACATCTACAGTTTTTAAGCAATCTGTAAGATAAGCGTTATTAAAGCCAATTTCAACTCTCTTACCGTCAATAGAAGCAGAAACCTTATCGTTTGCAGCACCGAGAGAAGTTGTACTTGAAATTTTTATTGTGTTATCTTCAAAAACACATCTTATTGGGCTCTTTATTTTGCTTGTAATAAGAAGAGAAGCTCTGTCAACACTATTAATGAGATTTTTTACATTAACTCTTGCTTTAGTAGAATTTTCTGAAGGAATTGCATTTTTATAATTAAAGAATTCGCCTTCAAGTAAACGTGAAACAATTCTGTAGTTACCAACCTCGAAGAGGATATACTTTTTACCAATATTAAGAGTAATTTGTTCATCGTTATCTTCAATAAGCTTTGTAACCTCTGCTAATGTTTTTGCAGGAACAATAAATGTTAATTCATCGTTATCATATTCTATTGATTCATTTCTTATTGCAAGTCTGAAACCGTCACAAGAAATGAGTCTTAAATTATTTTTGGTTACTTCAAATTTTATACCTTTATGAACAGGCTTTAAATCAGAAACAGCAACAGCAAAAATTGTTTGTCTTATCATTTCTTTAAGAATAGATTTTTTAATAGCAAATGGAAAACCACCTGAAACAGTTGGTAATTCAGGGTAATCATCTGCAGGGATACCAATAAGTGAAAATTCGCTGTCACCAGAATGAATTTTGCATAAATTGTGTTCATCTATTTCAATAGAAACCAAATCATTTGGTAAACGTCTTAAAATATCACAAAGTAAATGAGAGTTAAGAACTATACTTCCTTCTTGTTCAACACTACAATCTATAACAGTTGTTATACCAACTTCAAGGTCATAGCCTGAAAGAGTAAGTCTTGAATTTTTTGCCTGCATGAAAATACCTTCTGTTGCAGGAATTGTACTTTTTTGAGAAACACCTCTCTGAACAATATTACATGCTTCAGCAAGAATAGATGTATTGCAAGTTATTTTCATAATAAAACTCCTTTTGAAAAAAATTTTGGATTTAAAAAAGAATATTATTTAGTAGTAGTAGTAGGCTCTGTAAAATTGTATAAAACTCTTTTAAGCCTTGTGGTTATTGGCGTTATGAAACTAAAGTGAATGTAAATTCATTTTTTATTAATGTTCATAACATTTAAGTTTTTTAAGTTATGTTTAAAGTGTTCATAACAAAATGTAAATTGTTGTTAATTTGTTTATAACTTTTTATTAATTATTCGTCTTTAATATTTTTCATAATATCAGAAACCATTGCATCAAGATGAGCACTTTCTGCAATTTTTTCTTCAACAGCTTCGCAAGAATAAAGAACAGTTGAGTGCTTCTTGTTACCGAAGTGACGACCAATTTCATCGAGTGTAAGATTTGTTACTTCACGAACAATATACATAGCAAATTGTCTTGCATTAACTATTTCTGCTTTTTTCTTGTTAGATTGAATATCTTCAGCAGAAACACCAAAAGCACGTGAAACCTGTTCAATGATATTTTTTATAGTAACTTCAGTAGGTTGTGAATAATAAATAACGTCTTTAATAACTTCATTTGCAAGAGCAATAGTAGGTTTTTTGTTATTTATAGAGTAAATTGCATAAATCTTTTTTACAACGCCCTCTAACTGACGAACATTATTTTTAAGTTTTTCTGCTATGTATTCAGCAACGTCATCAGGCATTTCCATATCAAGAAGCTGTGCCTTCTTTTTAATAATAACAATTCGAGTTTCAATTTCAGGTGGTTGAATATCTGCAAGAAGACCAGAAAGAAAACGGCTACTTAACCTTTCTTCTAAAGATTTAATATCTTTTGGAGGTCTATCAGATGCTAAAACTATTTGTTTACCCTGACTGATAAGCTCTTCAAACGTGTAGAAAAATTCTTCCTGCATCTGAACTTTGTTTTCAATGAATTGAATATCATCAACCAATAAAACATCTGGTGAACGGAATTTTGTGTGAAAATCCTTCATATTTTTTTCTGCCAAATGAGCAAGCATTTCATTCATAAATGTTTCGCCATTTGTGTAAAGAATGTTGAGTTCTGGCCTGTTAAGTGAAAGTTCAGAATAAATAGCTTTAAGCAAGTGAGTTTTACCAAGACCAGATTTACCATAAATAAATAATGGGTTATGAACGCTACCTGGTTTTTGAGCAACTGTTTTTGCTGCATAATAAGCAAATTGGTTAGTTGGAGCAACAATAAATTTTTCAAATGTTAGTTCCAAGCCTTTTGAAGAATCCACAGTATTTGTGTTTGCACTAATAATATTTTCTTCTTCTGTTTTAATAACAATTTCTGCAGGAAAAGATAATGTTTTTTCAACTGCTGTTTTAATGTTGCTTAAAAACTTATTCGTAATAATTTCTTTTTTAAAAGAATTGACTGTTTTTAAAACAAGCTCTTGTCCATCAAATGAAACAGGCTCAAGTGGAGAAATCCAGGTTTCAATAACTACTTGTGGTAGAGAAGTTTCTAATTCTTTTAAAATTGCCACCCACAATTCGGATAAATTATCCATCATTTTACACCCCAAATTTTTACAAATATAAGTATATATATATAATAATATAAATATTCTTAATGAGTATAACACATTATCTACAATTTTTCAACCTAATGTAGATAATTTTAATCATTTTATGTTGCAATTTATAAAAATTTCTTGTAATATATATTTTGGATTCTTGTAGCTAATAAAGTTAGAATTTAAAAGAAAAAGGAAAGTGTAAATTTAATGCGTTTTGAAAATCAAATTTGCCCGGTATGTGAAAAAAAATTTATAGAAAATGATGAAATTGTTGTTTGCCCTGAGTGTGGTACTCCTCACCACAGAAGTTGTTATAATTCTTTGGGCGAATGTAAAAATAAATCACTTCATAAAGAAGGTTTTTCTTTTGAACCAGTTAAAGAAAACCAAGAAAAAATTGATATTTTAATAGATGATGAAATTAAAAATACAAGTGATGTTGTAAATGTAGTTAATGTTGAATTTAATAGTGATGACGCAAAAAATAATGAAGACTTAAAAAGCACTATTGAAGAATTATTTAAAAATATCAATGGAAAATCAACAGACCAGGTTCTTATAAACAATACACCATCAAGTTATTATGAAGCAGCCATAGGAAAAAATCAAAATTATTACATGCCACGGTTTTTGATTATGGAGGGAACTCAGAAAAAACACCTTTTAAATGTCTGTGCTTTTGTTTTTCCTTTTGCCTGGGCAGTTTACAGAAAAATGTATAAACTTGCACTTTTAGTGTTTTGTATATACATTGCTCTTATGGGTGTTACAATGGCACCAATTTTATCAAATGAAGAGCTTATGACATCTATGAATAACTGTCTTGAGGAAGACCCTCAATTTTATGAAAAAATACTTTTATATGAGTCAGGGCAGAATGTAACCTTCACAAAAACACAATCAGAATTTATTGAGCTTTCTAAGGATTTTACTATTTCTCCAGTTATAGCTTATGGAACATTATTTGTGTCTTTAACGATGAAAATTTTATTAGGTTTATTTGCAACAAGACTTTATAAAGACAAGCTTAAAAAGAATATTGAAAGAGCAAAAAAATTGTCACTTGAAGAAGCTCAGTTAAAAACTTATTTGAAGAGTAGATATGGTGTAACACCTATGTTTGTGGCAATTATTGTAGGGTTTATCGAGTACACATTTTTTGGTAGATTCTAAAGAAAAATTTCAAAAAAATGTGTTAAAAAGAGAGAGATTTTTAAATGAAAATTAAATTTTATGGTACTGCAGCAGCAGAAGGTTTTCCGGGTCTTTTTTGTTCTTGTGAAACATGTGAAAAAGCAAGAAAATTAGGTGGAAAAAATATTAGAACACGTTCTCAGACAGTTATTGATGATGTATTAATGATAGATTTTTCTGCTGACACATATCTTCATACACTTAATTACGGACTTGATTTAAGAACAATAAAAGCGTGTCTTTTAACACATGGTCATGATGACCATTTTTATCCTTATGATTTTCATTACAGAGCTTATGGTTATGCATATTTTATGAATGAAAATGAAAAAGAGCCTTTGCAGATTTACTCGACAAAAACCTCTGTGAAAGACTCTTTACATATTATTACAGATACAAAAAAAAGAGATGAAAAATCAGTAAATTGGAATGAAATTGTTCCTTTTGAAACATACGAAATTTTTGGTTATAAAGTTACACCTTTAAAAGCAGACCATGCAAAAGATTTAGACCCAATAATTTACATTATAGAAAAAGACGGTAAATCAATTCTTTATGCTCATGATACCGGTTATTTTTTAGATGAAACCTGGGAATATATTGAGAATAGCAATAAAATATTTGATTTTGTTTCACTTGACTGTACATCTATTATTAATGAAAAAGCATATAGCAACCACATGGGTATAAAGGCTTGTTGTGATGTTAAAGAAAGGCTTTTAAAGAAAAATGCAACTAAAAAAACGATTTTTTGTCTTCATCATTTTTCTCATAATGGAAAGCTTATTTATGATGATTTAGTACCGGTTGCAAAAAAACTTGGTTTTGAAGTAAGCTACGATACTTTTGAAATTGATATTTAGGAGTAAATAGAAATTATGGCAACACCTCTTGCAGACAGAATTCGCCCTCAATCGATAGACGAAATGGTAGGTCAAGAACATTTGATAGGCGAAAACAAACCATTAAGAAATATAATTGAATCTGGTACAGTACCAAATATGATTTTTTATGGTCCTTCTGGTACGGGTAAAACTACTCTTGCAAGAATGATTGCAAAAAAGACTGACAGAACATTGAGAAAATTAAATTGTACTACAGCTTCAACTCAGGATATTAGAGATATTTTTGATGAGCTTAATACTTTTAATTCTCCCAATGGAATTCTATTATATCTTGATGAAATTCAGTATTTTAATAAAAAACAACAGCAAACTCTTTTAGAGTTCATTGAAAACGGTTCAATAACTCTTATAGCATCAACTACTGAAAATCCGTATTTTTATGTTTATAGTGCAATTCTTAGCCGTTCTTCTGTTTTTGAGTTTAAGGCAGTAACTCCTAAAGAGGCTGAAAAAGCCGTAAAGCGTGGTTTTGATATTTTAGCTCAAGAATATGAAGAAAAATTTGAAATAGAAGATGGAGTTTCATTACATATTGCAACTGCTTCTGGCGGTGATGTGAGAAAATCGTTAAATGCTGTTGAGCTTTGTGTTCTTTCTGCAAATCCTCCAAAGGAAAATGAAAAAAGAATTATATCTCTTGAAAATGCGAAAGCACTAACTCAGAAAAGTGCTATGCGATATGACAGAGAGGGCGATGAGCACTACGATATATTATCTGCCTTTCAAAAATCTATGCGTGGTTCTGACCCTGATGCAGCAATTCATTATTTAGGCAGACTTTTAGAGGCAGGGGATATGACCTCTGCAATAAGAAGGCTTTTAGTTTGCGCGGCAGAGGATGTTGGTCTTGCATACCCAATGATTTTACCAATAGTTAAAGCAGCAACCGATATTGCACTACAGGTTGGTATGCCAGAAGCAAGACTTCCTTTAGCAGATGCAGTAATTCTTGTTTGTAATTCACCAAAATCAAATACTGCTCACAATGCAATAAATGAAGCAATAGAAGATTTAAAAAAGGGAAAATCCGGTCCTATTCCTCGTCAGCTCCAGAATAAACATTTTGATGGTGATGACGCAGAGGTTAAGGGTCAGTTTTATAAATATCCACACGACTATCCTAACAGGTGGGTAGAGCAACAATATTTACCTGATGTTCTTAAAAATGCTCATTATTATGATTATGGTGATAACAAGCAGGAACAGGCAGCAAAAGAATATTGGAGTAAGATAAAAAATGGTAATAATTGATTTGATATTAAGTATTATTCTGCTCTTTTTTCCGACGGTTTTTGCAATGATTTTTTTTATTAAGAAATGCAAGGAAACGACGGATAAAATTAAACTTTATGAAAAATATTTCGGAGTGGTTTTTACAAAAGAGGTTCTGGAAGATATGAAAGATATACCACCTGAAAGTTATAACTATAATCCTTCGGTTTTTGTTCCTGAGTATTATGTAAGTAACGAAAATATCAGCAAAGCAGATTTTGCTCAGTTTCTTATTGGTGAAGATTCAGAAGAAAGTGAGAGTGCTGAATAATGAAGAGAATAAAAGAAATATATGAAGGACTTACCAAAAAACAGAAAAAAATTTTAACAACAGTTATAGGAGCATTTTTATTATTCATTATTTTTATCATAGCTTTTAATAAGGGTGTAGAAAATGGAATAATTGATGTTTCTATATTGCCACTTTTATTTACTTTGTTGTTTTTCTTTATAGTACCTTTTATTGCAGTTATTGTTTTAACTGTTGTTTTTAGAAAAATGTATTTTCAAAAGAAAAATCTTCTTACATTATATGAAAAGACATTTGGTATGATAAACGACGAAGAGTATGATTTATCTGTATATCAAAATTATCTGGATGAGGATAATTTAAATATATAAAAAGTAAAATAAAGGAGTAATTACAATGTACGATTTTCCAATTGGTGTAATTATTAACAGCTTCAGAACAGACATTCCTACAGCTGTAAAAAAAGCAGCTGAAGTAGGAGCACAAGGTATTCAGGTATATGCTACATCCGGAGAAATGGCACCTGAAAATCTTGTTGGTGCAAAAAGAAAAGAATTTCTTGATTTAGTTAAATCAAATGGTCTTGTAATCTCTGCACTTTGTGGTGACTTAGGTGGAGGCGGTTTTTCTTTTAAAGAAAAAAACCCAGACAAAATTGAAAAGTCAAAAAGAATTTTAGACCTTGCAAAAGAACTTGAAACAGATGTTGTAACAACACATATTGGCGTTGTTCCAGGTGATAAAAATCACGACAGATATAAAATTATGCAAGAAGCTTGTCACGAACTTGCAGAATATGCTGATTCAATAGAAGCTCACTTTGCTATTGAAACAGGTCCTGAAACATCAGCAGTTTTAAAAGAGTTTCTTGATGGACTTGGTTCAACTGGTGTAGGCGTAAACCTTGACCCAGCAAACTTAGTTATGGTTACTGGTGATGACCCAGTAAAAGCTGTTTACAATCTTCAAAAATACATAGTTCATACTCACGCAAAAGATGGTAAACAAATCTTTTATAAGGACCCAGAAATTATTTATGGAATGAAACAAGAAGTTATTGTTACAGAAGATTCATTCTTAGAGGTTCCATTAGGTGAAGGCTCTGTTCCGTTTAAAGAATATCTTGAAGCATTAACCGATATCGGTTATAAAGGTTTCCTTACAATTGAAAGAGAAGTAGGAGATAAACCAGAAGTTGATATTCGTGCAGCAGTAGAATTTTTAACAAAAATAAAAGCATAAAAATAAAAGTTGTCACCTCAAAAGAGATGACAACTTTTTTAAATCTTTTTTATTTGCTTTTCTTTGTAACAGCTTTAATTACAAATAATGTAGCAATTGTAAGTACAGCAAGAACAGGGAGGGAAAGGTAAATAACAAAACCTGGTAATCCTTTAATACTTGTTATTATACCTGTCAATAAGTAACCAATAAATGAAATTGCTGCAACTGTTATTGCATAAGGAAGCTGTGTTGAAACGTGGTTAATGTGGTCACAACGAGCACCTGCAGAAGACATAATTGTTGTATCTGAAATAGGTGAGCAGTGGTCACCGCAAACAGCACCAGCAAGACAAGCTGACATACCAATAGTACCAATAGTGCTACCTACTGGGAACACAGCGAGAACGATTGGGATAAGAATACCGAATGTGCCCCATGATGTACCAGTTGAGAAAGCAATAAAGCAAGCAGCTAAGAAGATGATTGCCGGTAAGAAATTCTGGAGTGCACCAGCATTCTGCATGGCACCCTCAACGAAGCCAGAAGCATCGAGGAGGTTTGTCATATTTTTAAGTGTAGTCGCCATTGTAAGAATGAGAAGTGCTGGAACCATTGCAATGAAGCCTTTTGGAATACATTCCATTGCATCCTTGAAAGAAATTACTCTTCTTGCAATTAAATAAATAATTGTAACTATAAGAGCAATAAAACCAGCCCAAGGGAGACCAACTGTTGCGTCTGTATTACCGAATGCATCAAGGAAACTTAAAGATGCATCATAATCAAGGTAGTTGAATACCCATTCTTCACCCATACTTCTGCCAACATAAACAAGTGCAAATACGCTTGTAGCAATAAGGAAAACAATTGGTAAAACTAAATCTATAACCTTACCCTTTCCTTTTACAATTTTTTCTGCTTCATCATCAGCTTTAATTTCGCCAGAAGTAAAAAGGTCACCTTTTAAAGCATTTGCTTCGTGAAGCTTCATTGGACCGTAATCAAATTTCATTAATGTAAGAGAAATAATGAATACGAATGTCATAAGTGAATAGAAGTTAAATGGAATTGCACGGCAGAAAAGAGTGATACCATTAACACCTTCAGGAGCATAAGAAGAAACTGCTGCTGCCCATGATGAAATAGGGGCAATCATACAAATAGGCGCTGCAGTAGCATCTATTAAATATGCAAGCTTTGAACGCGATATTTTTGTTTTATCTGTAACAGGACGCATAACAGCACCAACTGTTAAGCAGTTAAAATAGTCATCAATGAAAATGAGAACACCGAATAAGAATGTTGCAATGGATGCACCTATTTTTGTTTTAATGTGCTTTGCTGCCCATTCACCAAATGCTGCTGAGCCACCTGCTTTGTTAATAAGTGCAACTAAAGCACCTAAAAGAACCAAGAAGATGAAAATACCGGCATTACCAGAAACAGCGCTGATGAAACCATCGCTTACAACTGCACCAACCGTGTGAATAGGGTTAAATGCTGTTGCTAAAAGACCACCAGCTACGATACCGACAAAAAGAGAAGAATAAACTTCTTTTGTCATAAGAGCAAGACAAATAGCAATAACTGGTGGCAAGAGTGCCCACAAAGTTCCAGTTGCACTGGTTGCAGGTGCCATAAAAGCACAAGCAATAATAAATGCGACAACGACTAAACAAAGTAAAATTTTAGGAATGATTTTTTTCATTATTATGTACCTCCTAATTCGACAATTTTTATGAGAAACATAATAACACATATTATATGAGATTACAAGAAAAATTTTATGAGCAGAAACTCAATATAGTTTCTGCTCATAATTCAGTTTATTTTCCCATAAGCTCAAGTGGTTCAACAATTTCTCCATTATGAGTGATTTCAAAATGCAGATGTGAGCCTTCTTGCTTTTCGCAAGGGATTTCACCTAGATAGCCTATAATATCCTCACTGTTTACAGTTGAATGTTCTTTTACATTAATTGTTTCTTTGTTAAGACCACAGTATTTTGCAGTAACACCGTTGCCGTGGTCGATTAAGACACAGGTGCCAAAAAGAGTATCGTCATAAATTGAAATGACTTCACCATAGCTTATGGCAACAACAGCACCACCAGCTTCACCAGAAAAGTCTATTCCGTTATGAGTTCGCCAGTCACCAAGTGTTTTAGAATAAACTGGATTCATATTACTGTAATCTTTTATAATCTGATTTCCAAAAGGTAAACAGTAATAATCTTTATAAGGCTTGTTATATTTATCATTTTCTGTTTCACTATTATTCTCTGATGTTTTTCTTGTGTCGGGAATATTGGTCAAATTTTGTCTTACTGTTTCTTCTTCAATGCTATTCTTTGTAGTAGCAATTTGTTTTTGTGTTGTACTATTTTCAAGATTACTTATATTACCTAAGCTTTTTTCAGAAGAAATTTTTGCGAACATTAAAGCACCCAATGCAATAACTAATGTAAAGGCATAGGCAATTTTAAATTTTTTATTTGTTTTTTCTTTCTTTTCATTATTTGTCATAACATAAATTTTCCTTTCTTATTTTAAAGATGTACAATTATGTTATTGACAAATTTTTTGAAAATATTCAAATAAAAAGAAAACAACGACTGAGGGGACAGTCGTTGTTTTCGGCGTCAGTATAACACTCATACGCCAAGGTTTACTTGAGGAGGGGTCAATCCTTAATTTTAACAATTAAGGATAAGTATCTAATACTCGGGTGCGGCTCCCTTTCTTAGTACGTGACTAAGTATAATCTATATTTATGAATAGAAAATGAATTAACTAATAATATATTGCTAAAAAAAGTTAAAAAAATGTTAAACAGGTATTTGTTTCACGAGAAACACACAAAAGATACTTATAAGGTAAAATAAAAATGTTTCACGAGAAACACAAATTTTGTTTCTCGTGAAACATTTTTTTAATCAATTAATCTTCATCGTCATCTGAAATATTTGCTTCTTCAATAACTTTCTTTGCTATTGCTTCAGGAGCATCTTCATAACGAGCAAATTCAGTTGTGAAAGAACCACGACCAGCAGTAACAGAACGAAGTGTAATTGCAAAGTCGCCCATTTCAGCCATTGGAACTTCTGCTATAAGCTCTTGCATTTTTGGTTGGTCTGCAGGAGCCATACCTAAAACTCTACCACGACGTTTGTTTACGTCACCAATGATATCACCTAAGTAATCGTCAGGGATAAGAGCTTTTAATGTTCCTATAGGTTCAAGAATTGTAGGCTTTGCTTCAGGGATTGCCGCTTTGAATGCAAGACGAGCAGCCATCTTGAATGCCATTTCTGAAGAGTCAACAGGGTGATAAGAACCATCGTGAAGACAAGCTTTAATACCAACCATTGGGTAACCAGCAATAAGACCTTGTGCAACACAATCACGAAGACCTTTTTCAACAGCAGGGAAGAAGTTCTTTGGAACTGCACCACCAACAACTTCATCTGAGTTAAACACAAAATCTTCTTCGCCCATATATGGTTCGAAACGAATCCATACGTCACCGAATTGACCGTGACCGCCAGATTGCTTTTTATGACGACCTTGTTTGTCTACAACCTTACGGATAGTTTCTCTGTAAGCAACTCTAGGAACAGTTAATTCAACTTCAACACCAAACTTGTTTTTAAGTTTAGTAACGATTGTATCAAGATGTTGTTCACCAAGACCAGAAAGAACTTGTTCTCTTGTTTCTTTATTTGTAACGAATGAGCAAGAACCGTCTTCGTCAGCAAGTTTAAGAAGACCAGATGCAACCTTATCTTCTTCACCTTTTTTAACAACATTAACTGCCATTGAATAACAAGGAATAGGGAAGTTAACAGGTTCAAGAGTAACAGGTGCTTTCTGACTACACATTGTATCACCGGTCTTAAAGCCTGAAAGCTTTGTAACAACACCAATATCACCAGCAGAAATTTCGTTTGTATCTTCTTGTTTACCACCTTTAACAAAAACAAGCTTACCCATTTTTTCTACTTGCTCTGTACGTGGATTGTAAGGAGCAGTATCAGGAGTAATTTTACCAGCTACAACCTTGAAGAATGACATTTTTCCAATGAATGGGTCAGCAACAGTTTTAAAGCAGATTGCAGCGAGATTGCCGTTTTCATCACAAGCAATATCACCTTCACCCTTTGGAGCAGGGGCAAGCTTTGTGATACCATTAAGAAGTAAATCAACAGCGTCTGTTGTGTAACCTGAACAAGCATAAACAGGAACAACAGTACCATCATTAACACCTTTAGAAAGACCTGCAACGATTTCGTCGTGAGTGAATTCTTCACCATCAAAGAATTTCATCATAAGGTCATCGTCAGCTGTAGCAACAGCTTCTGTGAAAGCTGCGTGAATTTCATTTATTCTGGCGTCGTCAGGGATTGTACATTCTGTTGCTTTTCCATCAGAATATTTAAAAGCTTTGTTCTGTAAGAAGTTAACATAGCAGTCGACCTTGCCATTAACCATATATGGAATAACAACAGGACAAATCGCTGTGCCATATCTAACCTTAAGAGCATCAAGTGTTTTATAAAAATCTCTTTCTTCACCATCACACTTTGAAACAGCAATAATTTTTGATTTATTCATTTTACCAGCAACACTGAGTGCTTTTTCTGCACCAACGTCAATGCCCTTACCAGCAGAGAAAACAACAATAACAGTTTCACAAGCACGCATTGCCTCGCTTCTTCCGCCTTCAAAATCAAAAAGACCAGGAGTGTCAAAAATATTAACTTTTCTGTTTCTCCATTCAGTGAAAGCCATGCTTGAAGAAATAGAAACCTTTCTTCTCTTTTCTTCAGAATCAAAATCAAGAACAGTGTTGCCTTCTGCAACCCTTCCTAATCTGTCGGTAGCACCTGAAACGAAAAGCATTGCCTCAGCAAGTGTTGTTTTACCTTTACCTGCGTGACCAGCAATAGCGACGTTTCTGATATTTTCTATAGAATATTTGCCCAAAAGAATTCCTCCCTCTTAGAAATACTAAGAATTAATTACAATAACTAATTACTATATAATTATTCAGCGTAAATACTCTGTATTTGTTATAATAGCACATATTTTTCTTGTTTTCAATGATTTTTTTGATTAAAATGCGAATAAAACTTAAAATTATTGATATTTCATAAGAATGAAGTATCGTTTTTATGTAATATTTCAAAAAAGGAAATAAAAAGCTTACACTTTTGAGGGTATTCTTATTAATTTTACAAAAATTGCAACTAAATTTTGTAAGATAAAAGATTGAAAAGGTTTTTTATTTATGGTATTATGTATTAGAATACGATAATTATACTCGGGGTTTTCTCGAGATTTATATTGGAGGCAACACTAAGAATGGAAAATAAAGTTAATCCTAATGGTGTAAATAATGAAAACGAAGCAGTGAAAAAAGCTGCCCCACCACCTATGAAGCGTGTGAAAAAGGGTGAGCAATCTGCAGCTGTTAAAAAGGCAGCAAAAAACATTGAAGAAAAGAAAAATGCGACTTCTGCTAAAAAAGCAGAAGCGAAAGAGCAAATAAAAGAAGAGCTTCAGGTAGCAGAGCCAGTTACTGAAGAAAAATCAGAAGCATCAGTAGCAGTTACCCCTGAAATAAAAAAAGAACCAAAGGAAGAAACAGCGGTAGCTTCTGAAATTAAAAAAGAAGAAACAACTCCGGTAGTAGCTCCTGAAGCGAAAAAGAATGAAACAAAAACAGAAAAGCCTGTAAAAGAGAAAAAACCTGTTATTACAGCTGTTCCTGTTAAAGAAAAAGTAAATAGTAAAAATTTAAAAGTTATAATTCCAGTTATTGCTCTTATTTTAGTTGCAATAATTGTTGCTGTTGTATTGGTTTCTGGCGATAAAAAGCCTGAATCAATTGTTGTTACCGATGGAAACGGAGTTCCTTTAACAGATGTTAATGGTGAACCTATTACCGTGATTCCTGAAGAAACAGAAGTAGTTGTTGTTACAGATGCAAATGGTAATGCTGTCAAGGATTCAGATGGTAAGGATATGACAACGGTTGTTTATAAGGATGTTGTTGTTCAGGTTCCTGTAACAGATATGAATGGTGCGGCTGTTACTGATACAAATGGTAATGTTGTAACAGAGAATATTAATGTGAATCCTAATGTAAGTGGTTCAACTACTAATAGTAACAATATTGGAACAAGCTCAGTTCTTGTAACAGATGGTAAAGGTAACACTGGTGTTGATGAACAAGGTAACCCTATCACAACAATAATTAATATTACAGAAGCTCCGACAATTGATGTAGAGCCTGCAAAAACAGAATGGAAAAATACACAGGGCGGTTCTGCTGATGATAAATATAAAGATGTAATTCTTACAAATGATGGTTGCTACATTACAGCGAATGCTACCAACTCAAGAGATGGCGACTTTGCTGAGTATAAAGATATGAATTTAAGCACTCCATATACAGTATTAACCAAATATGATAAAGAAGGCAAAATAGTTTGGCAGAAGGTATATGGTTCAGAAAATGGTTCACTTGAATTAGTAGCACTTTCTCCTGCAGAAAATGGCTCCTTCTACGCAGTGGGTTATGGTAAAGCTATTGAAAATCTTGAAATTACCGGTTGGTATGATGGAGCTATTTATAAAATTGATAAAGATGGTAATGTCGACTGGGTTAAAAAATTTGGTACATCAACAGTTGATATTCTTAATGATGTTGTAACTGCAAAAAATGGTGATGCTATTGTTGTTGGTTCTTCTGGTAACAACGACGGTGACGCAAAAAACTCTGGTGGCAAAGCTAACGAATCAAAAGCACTTATTATGAGATATTCATCATCAGGTAAGCTTTTATGGAGAGAATTTGCCGGTGGTAATATGGACACATTTGTTGGTGTTGCAGAGGGTAGTGATGGTTCAATTTTCGCACTTGGTAATTTCTATTCAGGAAAATTGTTCCCAGCTCTTGGAAAGTGTGACTCTGGTGTTGTTAAATACTCAAGCGACGGCGATATGATGGCTAAAACTTCAATTGCAGGTACCGGAATTGATGAATTTAAAGGTATTACAGCTTCTTCTGATGGTGGAATTGTTGTTTGTGGTACATCTGATTCAGCAGATGAAAAAGAAGACAGCTTCTTTAAAAATGATTTAGCTTCACGTGGTGGCTATGATTCATATATTATTAAATATACAAATGACCTTACAACAAAGTTTGTAACTCCTGTAAGAGGTCAAAATAATGATATTGCGACAAGTGTTATTGAACTTTCTAATGGAAATTACATTATGGCAGGTTCAACAAACTCATCTACACGTGATTTCAAAGGTATTACCACACGTGGAAAGAAAGATATTTTCATAGCATCATTCAATAAAAATGGTACACTTATTTGGGTTCGCTCATTTGGTGGAACAGAAAATGATGGTGCACTCGCTCTTTGTAGAGGTGGCGACGGTGGTTACGTTGTAGTCGGCGAGTCTTTATCAAAGAATGTAGATTTACAGGGTATTGCACCTTATGGTGGTAACGGCAGGTCATTGGCTGTTATGGTAAAATTCCCAGAGTGATTGGAAAGTATTATAAATGATAAAAATAAAATCAGATTTTTCTAACGGCGCAACAGCCGTACCTACAGATTTAATAGACAAATATTTAAAACTTGCCCCTTCGGCAAGTTTTAAAGTTTTGTTGTTTATTTTAAGAAATCCAAATGGCGTGCTGGATGAAAAACAAATAAGTCTTTGCACGGGCCTTTCTGAAGCAGATGTAAAAGATTGCATTGAGTTCTGGTCAGAAAATGATGTTATATTTTCTGATGGTGAAGAAAATAAAGAAGAAGCAAACAAAGCTTCACATAATCTGAAGCAGATTAAAACTCTTGATTACGAAGAAGCTGAAGCAAAGCCTAAGGTGGTTGTAAAAAATCTTCCTGTTAAAAAGCCCACTCAAAGAGAATTGGCATTGAGAATAAGTGAAGATGAAAATTTAACTGTTCTTTACAGAGAAGCACAAAAGATTGTTGGTACCTTCGGTTATGACACCCAGGCACTTCTTTTAATGATTTATGATTATTTCGGTTTTTCAGTTGATTTAATTATTATGCTTTTAAGCTATCAGAAAAATGAAGGCAACCTCTCATCATTAGCAATAAAGAAACGTGCAGAGGATTGGGCGAAGAATGGTATTGATACATTAGAAGCAGCAGTTTCTGAAATATCTTACCTTGAAACAATACAGAAAACTTTTGTTGAAATTAAAGCATTTGTTGGTTACGATACTGAAAAACCATCGCCACAAATTGCAAAATACTTAAGAGCGTGGGCTATTAACTGGAGCTTTTCAACCGAGATGATATTACACGCTTTAAAAGAATGTGGAAAAAGCTTTTCTGAAGCAAACAAATTACTTAAAAAGTGGCATGCTTTAAATATTACAAGGGTTGAGGATGCTGAGCTTAAAAAGAAAAAGACAATTACCGGGAAAGTAGAAAAATCCTACGATGTTAATAACGTTGGCAGAAACAGTATTTTAGAAAGACTTAAAAACAAAGAGGGGGCAACGGTATGAAATTCAGCGAAGACGTTTACATAAAAGCAGAAGCAGAGCTTAAAAAAAGACGTGATAATGCTGAACAGCTTTCAGATATGCGTCGTAAACAGCTTATTACAAAGTTCCCTGAGCTTTTAGAAATTGAAAATACTATAAGAGATGCAGCCTTAGAGGTTATTAAAGGTCTTGGCAGTGGTAAGGCAGTTAATGTTAATAGCCTTGCAGAGAAGAATCTTAATGCTCAAAAAGAAAAAAGCGAGCTTCTTAAAAAGAACGGCTACCCAGAAGATTATTTAGAACCACAGTATTCATGTAAACTCTGTAATGATTCTGGTATTTTAAATGGCAAGCTTTGTAGCTGTCACCTTGAATTACTCAAAAAAGTTTCTATGAGTGAATATTCTTGTAGTTCTGTTCTTGCTGTAAGTACATTTGATACATTTGATTTGAAATATTACAGCACAGAAAAAGATATGAATTTAGGATACTCACCAAGAGAATATATGGAAGCATCAGTTGATTTTCTTAAAGCTTACGCACAAAACTTTAATAAAAATTCTGGTAGCTTTTTCTTTACAGGTGGCACAGGTCTTGGCAAAACTCACCTTTCACTTGCAGTAATGAATAAAGTAACAGAAAAAGGCTATAGCGTTTTTTATGGCTCTGCTGATAATATAATTAAGCAGATGGAAAAAGAACGTTTTGGCAGAAGCAATGGTGATATTGAAGAAGAAATTGAAAATGCAGATTTACTCATAATTGACGATTTAGGCACAGAGTTCAGAACGGCATTTTCAGAAACGGCTGTTTATCAGCTTATAAACAACGCAATTTTAAACTCAAAGCCAATGATTATAAGCTCTAACCTTTCAATTACCGAATTAGAGGAGCGCTATGGTCAACGAGTTGTTTCAAGACTTAATTCCTTCGAAGTTATTAACTTTATAGGAACAGATATAAGACAAATTAAAAAATAAAGGCGGTAAAAAATTATGTTAAAAGGTATTCCAAACATTATCTCTCCGGAACTTTTAAAAATCTTAGACGAAATGGGTCACGGCGACACAATCGTTATTGGTGATGGCAATTTCCCTGCAGCATCCAATGCACAAAGACTTATCCGTTGCGACGGTCACAATGTTCCAGAGCTTTTAGATGCAATTTTAAAGCTTATGCCATTAGATACTTATGTTGAAACTCCTGCTATGCTTATGGCTACAACAAAAGGCGACCCAACACCTACAATCTGGGCAGAGTATCAGGAAATCATCAATAAAAATAACGGCGAAACAAAAATGGGTCAATATGAACGCTTTGAGTTTTATGATGAAGCAAAAAAGGCTTATGCAATTATTGCAACAAGCGAATCTGCTTTATATGCTAATATTATTCTTCAAAAAGGCGTTATAAAATAATTCGGAATTCGGAATTTTAGATTTACAATACAAGTGCAACACTAAAAAAGAATAATGATTCATTTAAA